>JAHDGD010000216.1 GCA_020627825.1 Saprospiraceae bacterium | reverse complement strand
TAGAGCACCTGACTCATAATCAGGGGGTCCATGGTTCGAGCCCATGTGGGACCACATTCAATATCAAGCAGTTACGTGATGCGTAGCTGCTTTTTTTGTTGCTGGGTCAAACATAGGTCAAACATTTTTACCTTTACCTATTATTCATCATCTATTATAAACTTTTATGAAAAGTACTTTAGATAATCCATTAGCCTTTTTTGATTGGTATTTAGATGCAGAAATTTATAACAATAGGAGAGAGCTTTATATAGATGTAACAGAAAATCTTCATTATGGTGTTGAGGATATAATCTCTCAGGACAATGATGATATTGTTGTAAAAAATGTCTATCACCAAGATGAAATTCCAAGTGATACTTTAGTTGTTAGGATGTCTCTTTTTTACGGAAAAAAACTGAAACCAGAAATACAACTTAGCAAACAACTTATTGAGCAAAATTTATCTAATAGATATGCAGATAAGAAGGAACTACAAGGCTATGCTCAATTTCTCAAGATTAAAATAGAGCTGTTAAAAGAGAAGAAATCCTATAAGGATTTTAAGATGGCAGCAGAAATTGTGGACGATTTTGAGAATATGATTTCAAAGTATGCTAAGGTTACTCCTTCGTACAGTTTTATCCCATCATTTAATTTGTTGGCTTCAAAAGGAGAAGAACAGGAATCTAAGGTTAAAAGGTTATATGAGTTAATGACAAAGGGAACTCCTTTAATTCACTGTGAAGAAGACGAATTTATTAGTGCCTTTACTGGTAAAGAAGTTACAACGGGTTTAAATTGGTTGGTATTGGGTAAGAATAAGTTTACCAGTAAGACTTCATTGTTTTATTTTCTTGGAGAGCTTCTATCCAAGAACCATTTAGACGGGGGCATAGCTAATGACTTAAACAAGTATGTTAGGTATGTTTTTAGAGATATAAATGGCAAAGAATTTAAGAACCTAAAGCAATCAAAATCTAATACAGTCTATTCTAATAAGACAGCTCAAAAAGAACAAATAGACAAAATCATCTCCCTTCTTTAAAAATACCTTTACCCTACAGTCAAGGTATAGTAATTTATAGTAAGGCTATAACCGCTGCTTCTTTGTGATATTAAATCACACGGGTAAGCTAGCTTATCCATAATTATTAGAATTATGGATTTTATCCTTGATAAGTTATTAGAACTTGAATCCTTGCTAAAGATGCAAGGTTCTTGTCAAAAAGAGTATTTGACAATGAAAGAAGCTGCGGAATATTTGCAGCTATCAGAATCTTTCCTCTATAAATTGAAAGGGGAAGAAGGTTTGACCTATTACAAACCTGGAGGCAAGAAGATTTATTTTAAGAAATCTGACCTTGATTCTTGGGTGGAAAAAGGTAAAGTAGATTGTGACTTTGAGATAGAACAATCTATTGAAGACTATATTTCTCGACCTAATAAAATCTACGCAGCATGATAGATTTTATTAGAATAAGATACGAGGACAAAAGTGTTATTGAACCTTTTGTATGCAATAAAGAAAACTTTGAAACTTTAGATGCAATTGTAGAATATCATTCAGGTGAAATAAAGTACCCTTTTACTACAAAGATAGGTGTAATGGAAGTTAGAGTCACTCAAAAAAGTGTCTTTGTAAAGAACTCGTTACACAAACTCTTTAACCTACTAGGAGAGGACGGTAATCACAACGCCAATGATTTTACTTATAGTTCATTATGTCAAATGATAGACTATTTAGTAGCTCATTTACCACAGTTGGATAGTGCCAAAATTACACAGTTAGAATTTGGATTGAATGTTAATACAGATATTTCTGCTGAGGAAATAATCAGGAATAATGTATTGATGCACAACTTAAAAGCACATAGCCACAATAAGAAGTTTTATGGGAAGGGAGAATATAAACAGTTCGACCATTATAACTATGAACTGAAGATTTATGATAAGGCTAAACAGTATAGGTTAAATCAGAATATACTAAGGTTTGAAGTAAGATTTTCAAGGAGTAGGGATTTTAATAGGATTGGAGTTCACTCAATATCAGATTTGAAATCCAAAGAGTGCCTAGGTTCTCTTTTTGATATTCTGATGAAAAGGTACAATGAATTATTGATAGTAGATAGGCTTGATTCAGAGGAATTAACCGAAGAAATATCTAATGAAATATCAAGGTATTTATGTTCATTTTTTTGGCAAGATTTAAAAGATAGAAAGCACAGGAATGTGAAAGCCAAATTAAAGAAAAGGTTTTTTGGACTCTTAGAAGACTACAATCTATTGAAGACAAAAAATCAAATTAGAACTCTTCTTACGGACAAGTTTAACCAATTAATCAATTCTTAAAACTAGGGTGACAGAATCCGTATATATGATGTATGGATTCTGTCATTAAAAATCTATATCAAGATGGCAAGTATCAAAATATTAATGAGAAATAAGGCAAATAGAGAGGGCTTGTATCCTATTGTTATGAGGATAGTGAAGGATAGGAAATCTAAAATAATCAATCTTGGATTCAATTGTACTGACCAAGATTGGGATAGTTCAAGTGGCAAATTTAAAAGGTCATATTCTAACTATAACCTAAGAAATCGAGTACTTCTTAAACTACATGAAAAAGCTCTCAAGATTATCGACGAGTTTAAAGTTGAAGAGATTGATTTTACTCTTGAAGAATTTGAAGCAAAATTTAGAGGGAAAAAGCAGAGCAATTTAAATGTCATTGATTTTTTCGATGAAATAATGGAAGAAAAAGAGAGGGCTGGTAGAATGGGGTCTGCGAGAGCAGATAAGGGTACAAAGAATGCACTGGTAAGATTCAAAGGTACTAAGATTAAGTTCCGAGAAATTACCCCTGCGTTTCTTGACAAATTTGAAGTTCATCTAAGAGAAAGAGGGAACACGAATGGAGGGATAAGTTTTAAAATGAGACAACTTAGGGCGATTTATAATATGGCTATAAAGAGAGGGATTGTAAAGAAAGAATATTATCCTTTTGACGACTATAAAGTTGCCAAATTAAAGGTTGATTCTAAGAAAAGGGCGTTATCCAAGGAGGAACTAAAAAAGTTTAGGGATGTAGATTTGACATTGCATCCAGAGCTAAAAGAGGCATACGATTACTTTATGTTTTCTTTTTATACAAGAGGGATGAATTTTGTAGATATAATGAAGTTGAAATGGTCAGACATAGTTAACGGAAGAATTAGATACCAAAGGTCAAAAACCAAAGGTGAGTTCAATGTTGAAGTGGATGAAAATATAGGTAAAATACTGAAGAAGTATAAGGGGGTGAACCCTCAGACAGAATATGTTTTTCCAATATTATTACACTCGGACTTAACTGCGAAACAAAAAGAAGATAGAAGACGAAAAGTTCACAAAAGAGTTAATCGAAAACTTAAACTGATAGCTGGATTAGCAAAGATTGAAGGTAAGGTAACTACCTATGTAGCCAGACATTCTTTTGCGACCATTATGAAGTTTAATGGTAAAAGTATAGAAGTTATATCTGAACTTTTGGGTCATTCCAATGTGCAAATTACAATGACTTATCTAAAGGATTTTGATAACGAAGTCTTGGATGAGGCTTGTAGAGGAATATTGGATTAGACCTATTTGGCAAGTTATTTATTAAGGATTTGAAAGAGGTTGTCTCACTAAGAGGCAGCCTCTTTTTGATTTTAAATCAATTTATAAACCATCAAATTTTCAAGCTTATGCAATTAAGAAAATCAGAAAGGCGAAAAGCCAAAATCAAGATGGCATTACAAGGTCCTAGTGGCTCTGGAAAGACTATGAGTGCCTTGCTATTGGCTTATGGTCTAGTAGGGGACTGGACTAAAATAGCCATTATTGACACCGAAAATGGTTCTGCTGATTTGTATTCCCATTTAGGGGATTTCAATGTCTTGTCCTTGAAGCCAAGTTTTACCCCCGAAAGGTATATGAGGGCTATAGAAATCTGTGAGAAATCAGGAATGGAAGTCATAGTAATCGACTCTGTTAGCCATGAATGGGAAGGACCTGGAGGCATATTGGATATTCATAGCAATATGACGGGTAACAGTTTTACCAATTGGGGGAAATTGACACCTAGACACAATGCTTTTATCCAAAAGATGCTCCAATCCAATTGCCATATTATTGGCACTATCAGGAGCAAACAGGATTATGTCTTATCGGAAAAGAATGGAAAACAAGTACCTGAAAAGGTGGGGCTTAAAGGTGTCACCAGAGAAGGACTTGATTATGAATTTACTTTGGTCTTTGAATTGGACTTGAAACACAATGCGAAATCCAGTAAGGATAGGACAGGACTTTTTATGGATAAACCTGAATTTGTTATCACAACTGAAACTGGTCAACTTATCAAAGATTGGTGTAATTCAGGTACAGATATATCAGAGGCTAAATCCAAAATCAAAGCTTGTGAATCTTTGGATGAACTCAAATCCATCTACAGCCAATATTCAAATTGGTATGGACAGTTAGAGCATGACTTTAAGCAACAGAAGGAATACATTATCTCAACACAATTTAATCACCAAGATAAAATATCAGAAAATGGAATTGCAAACCATCAATAGACAAAACGGTTTAATGACACCTTTAGCCACAAAAGATATTAGGTTCATTGAATCCAATACGGAGGCAGTTGCTTTGGATGAAATCAGGGATAAGCATTTGATTCCTGTATTTATCAAGGATAATACCCCGACTATTTCCCAGACAGAATTTATCACTTCCACAAAGGACATTGTAGAAGAGTTATCCAATGCGAAAGCAAGCAATCTTTCCATTAGGGTTTCCCATCCAATTAAAGGGAGAATATTTGAGGCAAGGAACAAAAAGGCTTCTGAATTGAAGGAACATGAAAAGACTATCTATTATGAAAGGATGGCATTTTCATTTGACATTCCTAAGTACACAGAAGTTATCAATGGAAAAGAAGTTACCATGTCTGTAGTTGGAGTGAAAGCTTACAACCAAGATAACCTATATGGCTATGGGAACGGTTTACAGCGATTTAAATTGGGAATTGGACACAAAGTTAAGGTATGTACCAATATGTGCCTTTTTGCTGATGGAACTTCTTTGGATTTAAAGGTGAGAAACCTTTCTGACTTAGAACAAGAGATAGCAGCTTTGATAAACTCTACGGATTTCCCTAAGCAGACTGAATTGTTAGAAAGCTTTGGAGATTATCATCTTACGCAGAAGCAATTTGCTTCACTTTTAGGCAAGCATAGAATGTATAATCATTTACCTAAAGAGATAAAGAAAACAATACCTGAATTATTGATTTCAGATTCACAGGTTTCTACAGTGACGAAAGCCTATTACAATGATGATAGGTTTCCAAAAGACGAAGAGGGAGGGATTTCTCTTTGGAATTTATACAACCTTTATACGGATGCTGTAAAATCCTCTTATATCGACTCTTTCATGGACAGAAATCTCAATGCCTCTATTTTCATTCAAGGATTGATGAAGGCATTGGAAGGTGATGAAGCTTACCAATGGTTTTTGAATTGAGTTTTGGAAGTAGTT
>JAHDGD010000215.1 GCA_020627825.1 Saprospiraceae bacterium | reverse complement strand
TAAATAAGGATATACATTTTTCGATTTCTTCTTCTTTTTCAAAATAACAGTTTCTCGAAGAAGCCAAACTTTCAATTCTGTAATAGCCTCCACATTGTAGTTCGAATACATTCATAGGTTGTTTCTCTATTAGTGTAATGAACCCTTCATTTCGTTCCACTTTTTTTCTGTTTATTTTAAAATACTTTGTAAGAAATTGTCAATGAGTGCTTTATAGCCATTAAAAACATTCTGTTATATTAAAAATAATCTTAATGTTATAGCGTAGGTTTAGTGCCCTTGTAGCTTGATTTATCCGTTCACATATCTTATTGCTCCATAAATACATCACATAACCCAATAAGCAAAAGATATACAAGAGGAATTTCTTCAGCTTTTGTAACTAAATGAAATTCCCAAAAATAACATGAATTCGATGAATGGGTATAGTCTCAATAAGTAACTTGTGTGTAAATGAAAGTGCAGCGCTATGGGCTTTTAAAGATTTCCGATAAATTTCTATATCCTTTATTCACGTTATTCTAAAAAGAATTTAGCTTACAATTTATGATTTAAATGGTATTACACCATTCTTAAAAACGGATTGTTTACTTTTTCATACCCTATCGTAGTCTCAGGACCATGGCCACTCATGACTTTATAGTCATTATCTAAGGTAAATAACTGTGTCTTAATCGCATGAAGTAAGGTTTGCATATCGCCACCTGGTAAATCTGTACGTCCTATGCTTTCACGAAATAGCACATCCCCACCGAATACCATTTTATGCTCGTGATTGATCAAACTTACACTACCAGGAGAATGGCCGGGAGTAAATCTCAATTCAAACTCTGTATTGCCAAACGTTAATGGTTCTTCAACGTTCAAATATTCCGCTGCATGAGGAGACTCCTCATATGGAATCCCATACTGAGCGCTAACAATAGCACAAGACTCAAGAACCCGCTGTTCCTTTTCATGATATTTGGGCATAAGCCCGAAACGCTTCGAAACATATCGATTTCCAAGAACATGATCAATATGACAATGTGTATTAATCAATTGAACAGGTCTCAAACATTTCATTTCAATCGTATCCACTAAACGTTTACGTTCTTCAGCAGTACTGCAGCCTGGATCTAAAATGATACATTCACGAGATGCATCACTTATGATATACGTGTTTTCCATAAACGGATTCCCAGGCAATACGATATATTCCAGCATAGTAGCGTATTTTTAGACAAATATTCCATTTTATTTCGTTATTCTTTTAACAAAAGATAGGATTAATCTATTTTGGTATATATGAACAGGATTTTACTTGTTTTCACAACCCTTATTTTCTTCGCATGTGCTATCAATGGGCAGGAAATTGATGCTGTATTTGGTAAAAACCGAGTGCAGTATACAGACGATTTCGATACTTGGTACCGATATGAAACAGAAAATTTCATTACCTATTGGTATGGTAAATCTCGAAATGTTGCTATATCAGCTATTCAATTAGCAGAATGCGATTTCGATGAGATTCAAGATATCCTTGAACACAGGATGAATGAAAAAATAGAAATCATTGTCTATAATGATCTTGGAGAATTGTATCAAACCAATATCGGACTTCAAGGTGAAAATCCATTGAACGCAGAACAGGTGCAACTTATAGGAACGAAACTATTTGTTCATTTCGATGGAAATCATAGAAATCTCAGAGAGAACATTCGGGAAGGCATAGCGAAAGCGTACATTTTCTCCATGTTGTATGGAACAAGCATTCAAGAATATGTACAAAATAGCTTTATGAATGACATGCCTGAATGGTTTAAAACAGGTATTATTTCCTATGCTAAAAATGAATGGACACCTGAAGATGATGCCCTGATGCGGTATTATATTGAAGACCGAAAGAGACCATTTAAAAACTTCAAAAAACTAAGTAAAAAACAACCTAATCTCGCAGGTAAAGCATTTTGGTATTACATCGGCAAAACCTATGGCCATAGCTCTATTAGCAACATCATTTATCTTACACGAATTAACCGGAATTTGAATTCAGCTTTCCGATATATTCTAGGAGAAGACTATAATGACATTCTAGATCAATGTTTCGATTATTATAAAGACCGATATACAAATAGTTCATTTAACGCCCCTATTGCAGAGCGAAAATCTGCTGTCATTAAAAATTCTAATCAAGCTGAATACTTAAACATGAAAATCAGCCCAGATGGAAAAAAATTGGCTTACGCCCAAAATAAAAACGGACGGATTATTCTATATCGACGGGACATAGAAACTGGGAAAAACAAAAGCATAAAACGGATGGGGTATAACAACCCCTATAGAGAAACAGATGTGAATTACCCCGTGTATTTTTGGTCATCGGATAGTCAATTACTAGGGTATATTTACGAGTTTCGAAATATCCTTGAGATTCGAATTGAAAATTTGGAAACTGGTGAAGTTTTTAAAAACACAATGAATCCCATTTTTAATAGAATCTATTCAGCAGACTTTATTGATAATGGTACCTTGTTGATTAACGGAAATATTGAAGGATACTCTGATTTATTCCGTTATGATTTAAATTCAAGACAACAGAAAGCCATTACCAATGACTTTTATGATGATCTAGATGCTTCTGTGGTGACTTTAAATGCGGAAAAAGGTATTCTATTTAGTTCAAATAGAGACAAGTCATCTTATGAACCAGAAGAGATCGATACGATACTCGCTGTAAAGCATTTCGACTTATACTTCTTGCCGTTACGTGAGGATGCTGATTTAATTCGGTTGACGAATACGAAGTATGCTAGTGAAATGAAAGGAGAACTTAATGGAAACAAATTGAGTTACCTTACTGATCAGTATGGTGTTCATACGTTGATAGAACAAGAAATTCTTTCTGATTTTTCTCTCCATACAGAACAAGCTACAGTTCAATTTAGGTCGAATCTTATAGATAAATCATGTGCACTAGGGAATTGTTTTTATTCCACAGCCTATGATCGTAGAAATATGATCTTGAGTTCAGAGCCATCTGTTAAAAAGCCAGAGTTTACTGCTTTTCAATTGCAATCATTAAATGCATTAGCTACAGGACCTTTATTGTCCAATGAACAGGATGAGATTGATATAAACAACACAGAAAACATTCCTTCAGGCTGGTTTTTTGATACGAAATACGGAGACACTCCCGAAGAAGACAATGTACAAGAAGTTCAGAAAAACACAAGCTCAGTCGAAAAAGGGGATGATGTGCATGATTTCGATGCGAATCGGATTGTTGCATCAAGATTGAGATTTCGATTGTTAGGAGTTAATTCATATTTAGACAATGAGCCTTTATTCGGTGGATTGAACAGTTATTCAGCCGATAATATAGGTTTTCAACAACCACCATTAGGGCTTTTAATGAAAGCAAAAGTTCAGGATGCTTTTGAGGATTATTTATTTGAAGGGGGTGTACGATTTGCTACTAATTTTAGTGGTTATGAAGCGTATATGACATTTGAGGATCGAAAAAATCAATGGGATCATTTCTATGGAATGTATTATAGAAGGCGGTCCAATCGTAGGATTGATCAATTCAATTTGTTGGAAAGAAATAGGGACAACACGTATATAATGTATTATCAAATTCGATATCCATTTGATGAATTTCAGAGTGTACGATTAAGTGGAACTTTAAGAAGTGATCGTAATTTCACTTTGATTACAAATGAACCTACTTTCGAGGCTCCACAAACAAATAATCAGCGTGTAGGGATACGAGCCGAATATGTATACGATAATTCATCGATGCGCTCTATAAATATTTATAATGGAATTCGAGCTAAAGTATTTGCCGAAGGTATGAATCGATTTCGGGTACAATTTGCCGATCCATTTGTAATCGAACCAAGTAATGGCATACTTGGAATGGTAGGAACTGATGTTCGATATTACTTACCTGTACTAAGAAAATCCGTTTTAGCAGCACGCGTTTCAGCAGGAACAAGTTTCGGCCAAGAACCTATTTTATATTATGTAGGGGGAGTGGAAGGTTCCATTTTAAATCGATTTGATGAATCAACAGCTATTCCTGAGAAGACCTATTCCTTTGAGAATATTGCGCCTCAGTTGCGTGGATTTGATCGAAATATTCGAAACGGGACAAGTTACGTTGTGACCACTGTAGAATTGCGTGTTCCTGTTTTTAGACATTTGATTTCGGATGATTTGCGGTACGATTTTCTTCGAGAATTTCAGATTGTTGGGTTTTTCGACTCTGGAACAGCATGGCATGGAAGAAGTCCATATAGTCCTGAAAATCCGATCAATTCAGCAAGTTTCCAAAGTGGTGAATCGGTATTCATAGATGTTCGCTATTTCAGAGACCCATTAATTTTGGGATATGGTGTTGGATTCAGGACCAGTTTATTCGGCTATTTCATGAAGTTGGATTATGCAATAGGAATTGAAACAAAAGACTTTCTTGATCCGAGGTGGCATTTTTCATTGGGAACGGATTTTTAAAGCTTTGATAAAGCGGGGGCTTTCGCCCAAAAGGAATGATGCGGATTATGTTTTGTGAAGAGTTAAAAAAATAGTAGCTTAGGCTATGATTTTATCCCATTTCATGCTGTCTTATTTTTATGCCATTCCTGGAATTGTGCTTGTTGTGGTCGGAATCTATGTGGGCATTTGCGTTTTATTTTATTTTTTACAAGATTATTTCTTTTTCCGTCCGGAGAAATTACCTAAGAATTTCCAGTATAAGTATCCATTTCCATTTGAGGAAGTATCGTTTGATATGGAAGATGGAGGATTTGTAAATGGTATTTATTTTGAAGTGCCGAATTCACTTGGAGTAGTGTATTACCTAAAAGGAAATTCGAGAAGTGTAAAGGGCTGGGGGAAATTTGCTCGTGATTTTTTGGGAAAGGGCTATGATTTTTTCATGGTTGATTACAGAGGATTCGGTAAAAGCGACGGAAAGCGTACGGAGAAAATCTTATTTCAAGATGCACAATATATGTATCGCTGGTTGTCTAAGAAATACAAAGAGGAAAACATTGTTGTGTTGGGGAGATCATTTGGGAGTGGTGTCGCTGCTCGTATAGCTTCGTGGAATAATCCAAAGATGTTAATCTTGGATAGCCCGTATTATAGTTTCAAGAAGTTGACTGCGAGATTTGGGTTTTTTATCCCTTTGAATCAGTTGTTGCGATACAAAATCATGACCAATCAATTCTTGAAAGTTACAGATTGTCCTATCCATATCATTCACGGGACTGCTGACAACTTGATTCCTTTTAAGCACAGTCAAAAGTTAAAAGATGAACACGGTGATAAAGTAAAGCTCTATCCTATTGAAGGAGGGCATCATAATGATTTACCTGATTTCGAAGAATTCCATGATACGCTTTATGACATCTTAACAAAAGCACCAATTGAGGAATTTCACTAATTTTTTTCGTTTAACTATTGGAGAAAAGATAAAAAGGCTTAATTTTGCGTCCACAAAATGACCCATGGTGTAATTGGCAACACTCGAGTTTTTGGTTCTCGCATTCAAGGTTCGAGTCCTTGT
>JAHDGD010000214.1 GCA_020627825.1 Saprospiraceae bacterium | reverse complement strand
CCGTTAAAATACCTAAAAGAACTTCGCTTTTTGTCACACATGAACATGTTCTTTGTATCTCTTGAAAATTATTAATCAATAAAAAATTTCAAGATGAATGTTCTCAAAGAAAAGCGATTAATCTCAATTTCGAGAAAACTGAACTTCCCCTCAGCATTACTATTATTATTTGTATTCGTAATAAGTTCATGTAAAACAGTTGATATTAGAACCGATTATGCTTTACAAAACAATACACCTTCCGATATAGAAAAAGGCAAAAAATTATTAAAAAATGCATATCTAGAAATGGGGTATGACAAGTTTGAAAACACAACAAACTATGAAGTGTCTAGTCTTTTTAAATGGAAATTTCCTTGGACAATGATGCCTATGAATGCACTACCTGGAAATAAAGGAAAGAACATTCGTTTCAGATTTAGTACAAATGATTTTAACGGGCAAGTGACTTATTTGGATGGTCGTAAAAAAGGTAAAACCTATGGTTTGCAGTCGTGGAAGGATTACAGATTCACAAAGAAAGAAGACTTTAAAACCAGAAAAAGTAAACGATATAACTGGGGTTTAGCGACCTATCATTATGTCATTGAAGCTCCCATGCGATTACTTGGAGCAGATATTATTCGCTATGCAGGAGAAAAAGAATTTAATGGAAATCAATATGATGTAGTTTATGCGACTTGGAAGCAAGATGCCCCACATAAGGAACATGATCAGTGGCTAGTTTACATTAATAAGCATACAGGTATGATAGACCTGACCGAAATAACGATTAATGATTTTTTCTTACCAATGCCTCCTGGAATGAAAGGTGCTACCATATTAACTGAGCGTAAACTTACTGCCAATGGTTCTTATTTACCAAGTTTTGTGACCATTCAATTGGGTAAACCTAAAAGTTCAGAAAAATATGTTTACACTTTTGAGCTAAACGATTACAAATTTGATGCTTTTCCAAAAGAGGAATTATTTCCAATAAAGGAATTAGAGCCAATTGGTGATGCCAAAATTATCTTATCAAAATAAACTGTATCATGAATAGATTTATAAATGGTTTATCCTATAGATTCCATAGAAATTTAGGAAACGTTGATAAAATAATAAGATTATTAGTTGCACTTATTATGATAGGTAGTTGGTATTTTGGCTTTGTTTCAGGTATCTTAGGAACTGCTCTTACTATACTTGCAATGATGATTTTGGGAACTGTTGCGACTTCTAGATGTGGCGTAACCTATTGGTTTGATGCCAATACCATGAACCAGAAAGAAAAAAATGAATGTGATAGAAAAGGAATTTCTTACGAATAAAAAATCAATATGTTACCATCAAATAATAAGCACGATTACGAGGATTTACAATTAATTGAACGCATAAAAAAAGGCAGTAAAAGTGCTCTTGAAAAATTGATAGAGAGACACTATCCATATATATACAATGTAGCGTTAAAATTCTTCAATAGTTTGCAAGATGCAGAAGATGCGGCTCAAGAAGTAATCATCAAATTAATTACCAAAATAGATAGCTACGATCCACAAAAATCTAAATTCCGAACTTGGCTGTATCGGATTGTATTCAATCATTTTTTAAATGCGAAGAAAAGTGGTCCTGAAAAAGTTGTATTCAATGGGTTTAGCACTTTTTTCAATATCATTGAAAATATACCTGATGGAGAACTAACAGATTTTGAAGAAGTAAAGAAAGAAGAGTTATTTGAAGAAACAAAAGTAGCATGTATGTCAGGTATGCTTATGTGTTTAAATAGAGAACAACGGTTAACGTATATAATTGGTGATGTATTTAATATTGATCATAATCTTGCAGCTGATATTTTTAATATTACACCTACGAACTTTAGAAAGAGACTTTCAAGAGCGCGAAAAGACTTATACAAATGGATGACTGATAAATGTGGATTAGTAAATAAGGATAATCCATGTCGTTGCCAGAAAAAAACAAAAGGTTTTATCGAAAAGGGTTTTGTAAATCCTGATACGATGAAATGGAATACTGATTTTAAGGATCGTATGTATGAAATATCTGAGAATCAAGTTGATAGTATGCTAAATGAAAGTGACCGCATGTATAATAAGCTCTTTAAAGAACATCCTTTTAAAGAAACAAAAGATAAAGGGGAGAAGATTTTAAACGAAATTTTGAGCAATAAAAAAATTTCTGAAACATTCGATTTAAATTAAAATAGTTACGGATGTTTGTGCAGTATAAGAAAGCAATTTTACAGGTCTATATATCGAATATTACCAATAGCTTATTTTTTTGGAAAGTCATACTTATCTTGATATAAATAAAGAGAATGGAATTGAAAATAATAGAAGCACATAGAAATGATTATACCATTTCAACCGACAAGGACAAGTTAGATATTTTGAGCATTCATAAATTCCTTTCTATCGAAACGGATTGGGCAAAAGGGATTCCCATCAATACCCTCAAAACTTCAATTGATAATGCTTTGAATTTTGGTCTATATTATAAAAATCAACAAATTGGATTTGCTAGAATAATTTCAGACTTTTCAACAATCGCATATTTAGGAGATGTTTATATACTGGAAGAATACAGAGGAAAAGGATTAAGTAAATGGCTACTAAATGAAATAATGGAACATCCCAATCTTCAGGGATTAAGACGCTGGATTTTATTAACGGATACAGCTGAATGGCTTTATGAAAAATTTGGGTTCACAGCATTACCTAAACCTGAATCTTACATGGAAAAACATAACCCGAATGTATATAAATGAATGGATTGTATGAATGCCTTAAAAGTGTAAGAAGACTTTGGGCATTAGCCCCTAAACTATTCGAATCTGCCGATTTAATTTTACTCAATAAATTTAATTTTTCTTTTTGCTAACTCAATTAATCGTAAATTCAGACTAGTATGAATGATGTAGTTTATGTTCAAAAGGATACGATGAGTGCATACGATAAAAATATAGATTAATTTAACTTTAAGGGAACAGATAACGCTATAACGTTGACAAACAAAAAATTTAATTATAAAATAGTGAGCATTTTGCTAATTTTTCTTCTTTTCAATTGCAAAAGTGAGAAAAGCAAGGAAGAATATTTAGTTAATGAAATAGATGAGAAAACACAAGATAGCGTTAAGCTACAAATTAGTTCGAGGGTTGATATTACAAAAAACGATGTAAAAGAGGTGTTGAATCTATATGAAAATTACATCAATTCAAAACCAGATTCGATTTATGATAATCCATATTGGAACAAAGAAGAAAAGGCACTTTTTAAGGATTTTGACTTTTCCCGACTTAATATTTACAATGGAATAAGTGCAAGTCAACTTTTTAGCGTTTATAAGCCGTTTGTTCTTTCAATAGAACCTAAAAACAAAAAATATCAAATTAGTGTGTTGTACTCCAATTCAGCTACAGAATCACCATATGTGGGTTCAAAAGTATGGTGTATTCACAAGCTAAATGCAAGAAAAGAAGAAGGGGCTTGGAAATTTGAAAACCTTTTAACTGAAAAAACAAGGAACTGGATAAAAAAACAAAAGGGTTTTATAGAATATCTATATCCTCAAGAACATCAATTTGATGAAGAAAAAGCAAATAGAGCAATAGATTTTTGCAATAGTTTAGTCAGAAGATTTAATCCTGAATTCAATCAATCGTTTAGCTTCTATCTGGCAAATGGCATTGATGAAATGGGTGAACTAGAAAATTTCGATTTCATCTTCTCAGGAGTCACAACCGGAAAAGCAAGAGAAGGGATGATCTTGTCTAGTAATAGCGATGAATTTTACCCACATGAATTTGTTCATAAATTATTGCCAGTTAATGTGAAACGAGGATACGTTATTGAAGAAGGATTAGCCATGTTCTTGGGTACTAAAGAAGATGAAACTGAATATAAAACTATGATGCAAAAATTAGCAAAGGATTATAATAAGGAAGCATCATATTCTTTGAAGAATATTCTTAATAATACAACCAAATGGAATGGATATCAAAGCGCTTATCCGGGAGGCGCATTAATTTGTGAAATTATCCATGAAGCAAAAGGAGATGAAGGACTTAATTTCTTGATAAAGGGAAATACCCAAAATTACACTGAAATAATGAGCCTTACTGCGAGAATTTTACAGCTTAAAGAGTCTCGTGTAATTCATTTAATTGATGAGAAAATAAAGGAGTTTGAATAAAAGTATACAGATGCTGCAATGCAATTTTGATTATATGTAACTTCATCCTTGGATATACTCGAATCTAATACATAAAAACTTTCTCCATTTTACATATCTTCTTTTTTCCCACATTCGATACATATTACCAAAAACCTTAAGTTCGGGATTAATTGTAAAAGTAAAAATCAAAGTAAACATAGTTCAACATCATATATGACGGGCATCCTATATAAAACTTTGCACTTTTAAAACATCTCATACAACGTTTATAATATGTTTGGGGAGTAAGTGGTTCAGTGTGTCTTCATTTTTCGCACCATTTTTTTATTTCAATTATAATCCAACAAAACCCCAACTTATGAACAAATTAAAATTGGTTTCATTCATCCTTTTGCTTACAAGTAGTATTAGTTATAGTCAGAGTTTAAACGATTCCTTGTATATCTTACCGCAAAATCCTACTACCACTGATAGTATTTATCTTGTTAAGTACCTGTTTTTTCCTTCGGTAACCGAATTTATAGCTTATGACATTGACAATAAACCAGATAATATAATTGTTTTTGAAGATTGTCATTCGAGAACAGACGCTGGAGCTATAACTCTGTTTTTAGATACTTTTAATTTAGGTATTAAAGAGCCTGGTACATATCACATAAATTATAAAGGCTTGATTAGCGATACCCCGAATGAATGTATCCCTGCTGATTCGAGTTCAATGAGTATAACGTTTGATGTAAGTGCTGTAAGTAGTTTAATAAGTAAGGAACCCAATTTTGTGAATTGCTATCCTAATCCATTGACCTATGACTTTTTATCAATTACTTCCTCCTCTGAAATGAAGTCTGTCGAAATACTAACTATTGAAGGTCACCAATTATTTAAAGTGTCAGAATTAAATGTAAATAAGTATGATCTTTCAACAGCTGAAATTGCAGCTGGTACATTTTTACTCAAAATTATTGATAGTCAAAACAACGTAACAATTAAAAGGATTGTGAAACTTGAATAATCTTTTTTTGATTTTTATTTCATTTTATCTATAATATTTCGATTTACTAATTTCCTATTATTTAGGCCGAGGAGTATTATTTTCTTTGGAAAAAGGAAAGGTGTTTTTTTATTCATTAAAACTTCGTATTTCATTGTGCCTGATGCTGACACAGCGTTATGATATAAAGCTCTTCCTCGATTCTTTCTTTCTACATTCAATACAACTCTAACAGTATTTTTCTTTTATCAAAGATTTGATTGTCAATTGTTTCTATTGCTTTGTTATCTCTTTTTCCGAGAAAAAGAGATAAGATGCCAGTTAGAAATAGATTACTACCATGAGCTAGAATTTCTATCACTCAACTTGATTTTCATCGTAACTTGCAGAAGAATACAGTATGAAAAACT
>JAHDGD010000035.1:4576-32249 GCA_020627825.1 Saprospiraceae bacterium | reverse complement strand
TATATAAATGTATCTCTGTCAACTGATTTTATTCCTTATCCATTATTCACGTTAAAATAAAAAAAGGTTTACCGAAATCAATCGATAAACCTTTTATATTCTTTAAGAGACTAGATTAATATTCCCATAGATCATGCTCGAAGTTAAATAACTCCTCTTTGATTCTTTGTGATTCTAGTAACATATCGATACCAGGATTCGGAGAATTTTCAAAATAATCTTTTACTCTCATATCGTTTACATTGCTAATCTTATAGATATAGCTTGCAAATTTTCTTTGTTCGAATAAATCATACCATGTAGTAGGACCAGCATCATTAAAGTCATTGAAAACTCTATGCTTGCTGAATGCCTCACGTACAGCTGGGTAGTAAATCCAGAAAATAGGCTCTTCATACTTAAACAATCCAGTATCTTCATCATATGTTTCCTTGATAGGAGCAATACCTAAAATACGGTGTCTAAGTCGAGAAGTTTCTTCGTCAAAGAACCAAACTTCTTTTACTCTGAATCTATTGATGTCCTCAGGATTGATATCAACGGTAACAATCTCTATAGTTTGTTCATACGTTTCGTAATCCAATTTCGTAATGGTATCAGGTCTAGAGAAAATATTTTGCAATGCTTCTGCATCTAACTTCTCTTTAAATTGCTCATCACGAAAAACAGTAAGTTCACCACTTTCAGCTAAATCTTTTAAAAGCATTACAAAGGGCTTTTCTGGATAACGGAAAGGAAGATTCATTTTTTCTCTTGTATCTATTACTCTCCATATTCTTTTCTCCCAAGCAATATCTGCTTCTCTTATCGGCTCCCAAGGTAAAACTCTATTCTCTTGAATTAGTGTCCTTTCTACAACACCATCAATGAATATGTCTTCATCAAGATCCGAAGATTCTGTTACCGTCTCTGCTTCTTGTGCAAATGCTATCACTGCGAAACCACAGAACAAGTAAGCAAATAAAAATCTCATATTGTATTTCATCTTAAAAAGATTTAAGTATAATTTATTTTATTGCAAATGACATTGAACCAAGATCTCTTGGTGCAGCATCACCTGGACATTTACATTTGATTCCCTCAAAATAAAAACGATCACCAGGAGTTGCTTGAGCAATTACTCTTTTCGTCTCACCTGAATAACGACCACCAGCATTTACTGCAACCACAGGGTCTTTTCTTCTTGCAACACGTACAACTCTATAACCAGAAATATTACATCTAGCGTCAAAGTCAAAGTTTTCTAATATAGCAAATACCCCATCTTGAGCTTTAAACTCTCCTGAATTCATATTTCCTCCTCTTTTTCCTGAGAGCTTTGCCACTGGATCAGGAATTCTCTTGATACGGAATTCTTTCTTTGCAGAAAAATCACCAGCTGATACATTAACCGTTGCTGGATTATTGTTAGATGTTGGTCTTGTTGCATTTACAATATACGTACCGTTAGGTCCTTTCTTAATTGTAGCAGCTCCACCGCCACCCATTGTTACCCGAATATCATTTGAAGCAACTCCTGCAGCAGAAACCTCTAGCGGGTTATCAACTCCCATATAGAATACATTCATCTTTGTTGCTGATACAGCTACTGAACGCTCCCCAACTTCATAAGAGAAATCATTTGAATATGTTTTCGTCTCTTTAGTTACTGGATTGGTAACTGAAATAGTAGCAGTATATTTTTTCTCTCCCAATGAATTTGGTGTCGCTTTATAAACTGCTTTTCCTTCACTATTGATAGGTAAATTCTGATTCCCTACTCTAACTGAAATTCCTGTTTTAGAAGTTTCACCAGCAAAAGCAGTTAAGAAAATTTCTGCTTCATATGGTTCACCTTTAATAATGTAAGACTTTTTAGGAGATGCTGTAACGTTAAATTGATCAAGTTTCACATCTTCTACAAGACCTACTTTATTTGCTAAATAAGACATCATTGTTGTCTCAGAAGCTTTAATGTCATTTTCAAACTTTCTGAATATAGGAATGATAGCTTGTACTGGCATTTGCTTGAACATCAATTCACTCCAATTTTTCTTCTTCTTAGCTTTCCAAGTATCTTCATCAATATCGATTGCTAATACGTTTCTTAAAGAATCTCTATCTTCAGGGTCAGCTAATGCTGCAAATTGATCTTTTAAATCATAAAGCATCTGCTTAATCTCTTCTCCTTCTCCACCATCGTAAAGAATTCTTGTTGCATAATCTTTATTCTTCTTTCCTTTAAGGTCTTTTCTTTGACCATCCTTCATCACATAATCACCATCAGATATTACTCCATCCTTATCTCCTGTATCATCAATTAATTTTACGATTAATTCATCAAAATATTTTGAAGCGTCTTTAGAAATTTGTGAAACACTATCCGTTCTTTCAGCATACACTTTTAACTTTGAATCCCTTTCAGCACTCTTTTTAATCTGAGATGGAAGAGCTGCATTTTGGTTATCAAGCGCTTTATTTGACTTCACTAATCCTTTATCAACAATTTTAAAGGCATTAAATATTTCCGCGGACACATTCAGTGCCAATAGTGCTGTTAATACCAAATACATGATATTAATCATCAGCTGCCGCGGTTCCTTAGGTATAGACATTTATTATTCGTTTTAAATTTTATAAATCCAATAAAAACCTACGGTCAATTATTGCTTAACTGAAAATGCGTTGATAACATTACCATATACTGAATTCAATGAACTCAAGTTTCTGTTTAATGCTGCCATATTTTCTTTATACATCTGAGCATCTTCTACAGTTTCGTTTAATGAAGCCATTGCATCGTTCATTCTCGTGTAGAAAGAGTTCATTGTCTTTAATTGCTCTCCTGTTTCAGAAAAATCTACCTCTTGAAGTGCTTTTAATGAACCTAGGCTTTTCGACATAGATTGTAACTCGTCAAGCATTCCGCCTAATTTTCCTTCAACTACACCTGCATCTAGTGCTCTTGTATCAGCAGTTCCTCCTGCAATTGCTGGAGCCATATTGGAATTATAGTCAGAAAGTCCAGGATATAATTTTTCCCAATAGTAATCTTTCTCTGGAGGTAATATACCAAGAAGTAAGAATAAGAATGCTTCAGTACATAGACCTGCGATCAACATATAGTCTGCTCCTTCCCAAGACATGATTTTGAAAAGTGCTCCAATCATTACTACCGCGGCACCTACACCAATTACGAAATTCTTTAAATATTTGAATCCTTTGGACTTAATAAAACTCATTTTTTTACATTTTTTGTTTAGAGAAACTGCCGTAGCAGCATATTTAATTTGATACGTTTATTTTCAAATTGAACATACATCCCCTATTATCCCCCTAGAAGGATTTACAAGGTTACATTCATTCATTTGTCTTTTCTAATTAAAATCATTAATTGATCTTCCTAAGAATGTAAGCGCACATCTGAACCCAATATATGACTTCGTTGTGTCTTGATATTCCCAGTGACGAGTACCTGTTTGTAGGAAATATGAAATATCTTTCCAAGATCCTCCTCTTATTACTTTTCTCTTAAGAGCTTTTGGGTCATCATCTTTAGCATCGTACTTTAAATCAGGATTTAAATCGTGTACGAAAGCATATGCGTTTGGTTCGTATGCTGATTCTGTCCATTCAGCAACGTTTCCAGACATGTTGTATAAACCGTAATCATTCGGGAAATACTGATCGCTCTTCACTGTAATAAGACCTCCATCTTCCGGATAGTTTCCTCGACCTGGCTTAAAGTTTGCAAGTAAACAACCTTTAAGGTTTCTCACATAATATCCACCCCATCCATATGGAGCAGCATCTCTACCACCTCTTGCTGCATATTCCCACTCTGTTTCTGTTGGAAGTCTAAATTCCTCCGTATTTACGCTTGCATCTTTGTATCGATTCCACAACTGTGTTCTCCAGAAAGAAAAGGCTTTTGCCATTTTCCAGTTTACACCAACTACTGGGTAATCATCATAGGCTGGGTGCCAAAAATAATTTCTTGTAAATGGTTCATTGTAAGAATAGGAGAAGTCTCTTATCCATACCAATGTATCAGGGTAAATGTTAATTTCTTCTTTTTCGATAAGCGATGATCTGTTGGACTCACCCATTCTTCCGCTAGCTGCTTTTTTCCAGTTGATCCACTCGTATTCATAATTTAACTGTGTAACATCAATCTCTCTTTTGTTATTCAAGACTTGATCACCTTGGTAATACATATCCTCAAGCGTCTCATCTGTCCAATCGATTTCAACATCCCAGTCCAAATACTCATTTCCATAATCATCTTCAAGGTAATCACCAATTAGAGAGTGTGCAATTGAATCTCTCACCCAATATACATACTCACGATATTCGTTATTCGTTATCTCTGTGTCATCCATAAAGAATCCAGAAATAGAGATCGCCTTGTTACGTTGTGTATTTGTTGAAAAAACATCTTGATCTGAAGCTCCTATGTGTAAAGTTCCGGAAGGAACGTAAACCATTCCATATGGATTTATTCCGGACCATGAAGGTCGATCAGCAACTCCTCGAAGTTCTCCGTAACCACCGCCACCACAAGAACTTAATACTAATGCGAAGAAAGCAAAAAATGCTAGAGAATTAGTAATACTTTTCATTTAGATATCTTATTTACCACGTTAAATTTCATTTTTCCCATTTCATTTTGCAGCTCGAAATTGAAAAAAACTAAGATTTAAATGTCTTTATTTTGTACGTTTAGATACCATACAAAACGAGAGCTTTTTAATCTTATTGCGCTCTTTTCAAAAAAAAACTACATTTTCTAGGGTTTTCCATCTTCTTTTTAGGAAAATGGTTTTATCAAAGTGTCTCTCGGTGTAAAAATTCGCAAATATGTGAAACTAAATTTCTTTATAGAATTATTTTACCATAAATCTTCCAAAGAGTATCAAAATAATTTCATTTGCGACGATTATGCCATATTTTATAATACAATTTACATAAATCGCGGGTTATATATTATCTTAGGAGGTAACCCAGCTCCTATTTTTTTATTCAAATTATAAACCAACTGAATTTCATGTGTTCCTTGATGCACCGTGCGTAATGCCGAAACGCCAATATCAAAAGCATAAGCTAATCTATAATTCTCATTAAACTTCCATCCCAATACAGGAATGATAGCGTCTATCGTATTCGGAGAAAATCCTCTCATACCTATTCCTCCAAAAATGTTGCCAGAATATTCTACTAACACATTTACATCTGTTTGAATATTCACCAAATCACTCTGAATCAACAAACTAGGTTTTATTTTATACTCATTAAAAATATAAAAATTACCCTCTGTATACCAATTAATCAAACTCGAATAATTGAATTCTCCTTCTCTCAACGAAATACCGTAAGATGGGACCTGACTTACTTCTAAACCAGTCTCGAAATTTCTCACAATTAAGTAGACACTAATTCCATAGGATGCCCCTACAGAAGAATTCATTATTTCACTTAATCGATTATCATTGTGATTGGTAATAAAATCTGTATAAACACCTCCAGGAGTTCTCAATTGTTCGCCATCTATACGATACTGAAAAGCGCCGAATGACACTCCAGCAGATAAAATCCCCCATGAAAATGGCTGAACGTAATTGTAGGATAGCTGAAAATTTAATAATGATTGTGGACCTTGACTATGATTTTCAATTTTTGCCCCTGCTGCCCCTCTTAAAAAATATAAAGGTACATGCGCATTTAGCCGTTGACTTACAGGCGAAGATTCTAATCCTTGCCATTGTGATCTATAATTTCCAGTTACATGAAGCGAGCCTTCAAGACCACCATATGCTGTAATTCTGTCGTATTTATTCAACATATACAGACTGGATAAACTACGGTGCTGTGCACGTAGAGATGTAGATACAATTAGCAGCAGAAAGAGGACATTCAAACTCAATTTCAACATAATCACTTGGATTGCTGTAAGGCCTTGATTTTTTCAGTAAGGTGAAGAATCATGACAGACTTGCAAAATACACATTAATTTGGAGTATTCAACTTCCCTTAACAAATAAATAAGATAATCGTTGAAGACGACATTTATTATCCGAGTTTCAATGTCAATCCATCAAAAGCGAAAAATTGGTTGGAAGCAAGTTTATCCTGTATCTTCTCATGTCGACCCATCGTATGAGAAAGATGAGTAAAATAGGTTTCTTTGGGCTCGAGCCCAAAAGACATTTCGCGTGCTTCACTCATCGTAAAATGTGACCAATGATGTTCTTCTTGTAATGCATTCAACACCAATTTATCAATATTCTTAAGGTATTTCATGGAATGTTCAGGAATACTTTTAGCATCAGTTATATATACAAAATCATTGAACCTAAACCCAAGAATCGGTAGGTTTCCGTGCATAACCTCAAAAGCTGTAATGCTTATCCCTTCCCATTCCCATGTATCTCCATGTTGAATATAATGTAACTCATATCCTGGTGTACCCGGATACTTTTTGGGTCCAAATGCGTAGGCATATCGGGATTTAAGATCCTCCCCTACTCTTTCCATTAAATATACTGGAATATCCGTTTTTTGTTTGAAGTTGTATGGTCGTAGGTCATCCATTCCTGCAACATGATCATTGTGTTCATGCGTAAGCAATACTTGATCGATTGTAGGGTAAGATGAGCGAAGTAATTGTTGTCGAAAATCTGGACCTATATCTACAATTAATGTCTTCAAACCAGTAGAAATAGCTATAGAACAACGCAGTCTTTTATCTCTTGGATCTTTCGATTGACATACCTCACACTTACATTGAATTATAGGAATCCCCTGTGATGTGCCTGTTCCTAAAAACTCTACTGTAAATGGTACCATACTATTCAACTATGGGAAGTTTCATTTCTTGATGCGTTAACTTACGAAGAAAGGTCTTGGATTCTTTTGATAAACGATCTATTTCAAAATCCACCACATCTAGTATGTCGATTAAGCAATTAATCCGAGTCTCCATATCATAAAATCTATTGATCACTATTACTTTTTTATGCTCCACTATACAATAACCACTTTTAAAATTACCTTTTTCATAGATAATTTCGTACCCTAATTCTTCCATTAAAGCTTCCGTTTTCTTTAATGTATGTCTTGTATATTTCATTCAGAAGATCTTGTAAAACAAAAGTAAAAGATTATTGCAATTAAATTAATGTAATGAAAGTTAATTCGTTATTTATCTTTGTAGTTATATACTGTTTTTAATGAGAACAATTTTTCTATTTTTTATCCTTTCATTTTTCTTCACGTCCTTAACAGGTCAAACATTCAAAGCATATGCTGTAACAGGGTTAAATGCAAGCCAAATCGATGGTGATTTCGATGCCGGATATAACAAAATAGGTTTGACAGGAGGAATAGGAATAGGCTTTAACATCAACAAAACAATGTTTGTAAGCACCGAATTCCTTTACTCGGGAAGAGGAAGTACGAACTCTATCATAACAAGCACTACTGAACCAAATGGATCCATTCACCTTGACTACATTGAACTTCCTATTATGCTTAGAATAGGAGATTGGTATCAAGAAGAAGACAAATACAATAAAGTATGGCTAGAACTTGGTGCTTCGGTAGGAAGATTAATTAATGCCAATGTAAAAGGAAGTAATGTACCAGAAATCGTAAATGATTTTCGTTCGACAGATGTATCGTACATAGGCGGGCTAGGTTACCATATGAATAAAAATTTCTTTGTAAATCTGCGCTATACTCGATCTTTCTTTCCATTGTACAGAAATCCTGATGCTATGCCACAGGAAGTTGCTTATTTTACATCATATTACATTTCACTTCGAGTAGGATATTCTTTATAATTATGAAATATACAATTCCCTTTTTTCTATTCTTGTTTACCTTCATTGCATGTAAAACAGAAAAATCAAGCACTCCAGTAGTTCAAGAAAAATTACCACCTGTTCCAGAGCAATTCATCATCGATATGTATGAAAAAATTGACCACATTGATTATTATTTTCGAAATACTGCCTTCAGTGTTTCACAAGATCAAAAAGAGTCTGTCCAACAGTTTATTTCCTTGCTCAGTTCTGGTGAAGCGAGAATGGTTAGCGAGACCTGTCCATCTCCACTAAGAATGACATTTTTGTCACTTGGCGAAATCATCTTCGAAACTGAAATGTACATGTCTGAAAATTGCATGTATGTTGAGTATTATATTGACAATAAAAAAACCTATCAATCAGCTCATTCTCAAGAAGGGTACAACTTCTTAATGAACATCATCAAATCTGCTGAAAATGCCCGTTAATTCTGTAGGGGTAATTGACCTAGGTAGTAACACTTTTCACATTGTTATCTTTGAAAAAAGCCAAAATGGAACGATCACAGAACGTTTCAGAAAAAGGCACCATGTCTTTTTAAGTAAAGGGGGTGTTGATGAAATTTTACCAGAAAGTTTGGCTCGAGCCAAAAAAGCTATAAATGACTTCCGTGATATCTTAAATGAGATACCTGTACATTCACTATCTATTATAGGAACAGCTGCACTTCGAAAAGCTTCTAATGGTGCTGACCTAAAAACATACATTGAGACCACTCTAGCATCTCCAGTACAAATCATCTCAGGCAAAAGAGAAGCTGAACTGATCGCAAAAGGCGTTCTATGGGAACTTCCAGAAAAGGCCCACAACGGAATGATAATGGACATAGGAGGTGGCAGTGTTGAATTCATACATCTTAAAGAAGGTAAAATACAATGGTTGCAGAGTTTTCCATTAGGAGTGGGTGTACTTTATAGTCGTTTCCCACATGAAGAACCTATTTCGAAAAAAACAATCCATGCTATACATCATTATATAGCAACCGAAGCGAAAGAGCTATTAAACTATATTGAACATAAGGAAATAGATCATTTGATTGGCTGTAGTGGATCTTTCGAGATTATTGTTTCCATTCAAGAAGGTCAATATCCAGCTCAAGGGAGTTATGAGGCAATCAGTTTAGAAGATTTTCACCGCATAAAGGACCTTCTTTTCAATGCTAATCTTATGGAGAGGAAAGAAATTAAAGGGCTTCCTCCTGTTCGAGCAGAATTAATTGTAGTTGCCTTTATACTAATGGATTTCATAATGTCTACATTGCGAATCAAAGATATTTCCATTAGCAAATACGCTGTAAAAGAAGGGGTTGCAGCTGAGATCTTGCTTTAATATTTTTAGACAAGCCTAAAAATATTTTTACAATTATCTAAAAGTGCGTACTTTTGTTCAATGAACGAACTTATTGAGCAATTATCGAGTCCTTGGGCAATCCGTGCAATCCTTACCTCTTCAATGGTAGGTATAACTTGTGGTCTATTGGGTGCGTTTATTGTCCTCAGAAATATGAGTTTAATAGGTGATGCATTGGCTCATGCTATACTCCCTGGTATTTTTATAGCATTCATTTTAGTGGGTTATAGTACCATAGGTTTTTTTATTGGGTCTGTTGTTGCGGGTATAGCAACAGCATTTGCTATAACATGGATTCAACAATATGTTTCGACAAAAAACGATGCTGCCATAGGAATCGTATTCACTTCTATGTTTGCGATAGGTGTTATGGGGATCAGTAAGATAAGTCAGAGAGGGGTCCATCTTGATCTACAAGATTTTTTATTTGGAGATGTACTAGGTATATCAAACATAGATATATGGTTAACATTTGGTGTACTCATAATGGTCGTATCCAGCATTCTCCTTTTCTATAAGTACTTTTTTATTACGACCTTCCAGGAAACGATTGCAAAAACGATGGGAATTAATGTAAAACTTGTCCATTATTTTTTAATGTTTCTGCTTTCCTTCGCCGTAGTTTCCGCATTAAGAAGTGTAGGAGTCATACTAGTGGTCGCTATGTTAATCACCCCAGCTGCAACTGCATTACTTCTTTCTATCCGGCTTAAAAATGTATTGCTAATTTCTTCTGTTATTGGTTTTGCAAGTGCTAATATTGGATTGATTATTGCTATCTTATTCGATACCAATCCAGGTCCGGCTATGGCTGTAACAGTAACAGGCATTTACTTACTTGCTGTAATCTTTAGCCCCAAAAAAGGGTTACTTTTTAGCTATTTCCGCAAGATCAAGACTCGAAACAACATCGAACAGGAAGATATATTGAAATTAGCCATAAAAAAAGGACCTCAATGGACATTAAATAACTCAGAAATAGCAACCCGTTTGGGCCTAAGCCCGCAAAAAATTAAAAAACACGTCGCTCAATTAACTCGTGGTGATTTACTAAAATCCCAAAATGGCACCTATGCTTTAAGTGAAGCTGGCATCCAACAAGCAAATAAATTGGTACGTGCCCATCGATTATGGGAAAGTTATCTCGTTGAAAAAATTGGTATGAATGAAAATGAAATTCATGAAGAAGCCGAGAGACTAGAGCACCACTTAAGCCACACATTACTTGATGAAGTAGACCAATCACTTGGTTTTCCAGAAAAAGATCCCCACGGCTCTCCAATACCAAAATCAGAAGCTATTACGCTGATTAAAGCTGCAAGAAACAAACGTTATTCTTTCTTAAAAGATCAAGAAAATGATTCGATTGACGCGCAATTATGGGATATGAAAATCTTACCAGAAACCCCATTTCTAATACAAAAAAAGTCCGCTCAAACAATTGATATTATATACAATAATAAAAAAGTTCGGATTCCTATTTCACTGGCTGAAAAGGCACTTGTACGTTAACCATAGAGTTCATAGATGATCTGAGATTTATCGTACTTAAGATCAACAAACAATATTTTTACCGCCTCATCGATCATTTTACTCCATCCACATAAATAAAATTTGATATCTTCTTTGGGTATAGGATAAGTACGTTTATAGATTTCATGAACATAGCCTTTGTGAAATCCTTTTATTTCATCACGCGATAAGCAAACGTCATACCTAAAATTTGAATACTGTTCTTGAAGTTTTTCAAACTCTTCTCGATACAAAATTCCATTTTCATGACGAGTACCAAAAATAAGATGAATGTTGCGTGTTGTTTTTTGATTTTCAAGAAGATCATAAATCATAGGTCGAAAAGGTGCAACACCTGTTCCAGTGCATACCATAACCATATCAAAATCTGGATTTTGTGGAGCGACAAAAGTTCCTGAGGGGCCTTTGAATTTCAGAGAATCTCCTATTTTAAACTCTTCAAAAAGATAATCTGTCCCTACTCCACCTTCAAGATTTACTATGATAAATTCTAAATCTTCTTCTTCTACTTTACTTGCAATGCTGTAAGAACGCCATCTTTTTAGTCTTTTTTCCGATATGGGCAAATCCATTGTGACAAATTGCCCAGGTTCAAACGTCACTTTTTCTTGTGTCCTTAGCCAGAATCTTCTCACAGATTCGTTAACTTCATTAATCTTCACAAGCTCTGCATCGAACCACTTCCACGCCATATATTTCCTTTATACTTTGAAAGCAAAAATAGGCCAGAAAAGTTTATTTAACGTGAATAATGTCAATTAAACTCTTAAAGGCACTATATCTTTTCTTTCCATTTCAAGATTAAACCCGCATTAATGTTCGTTTTAGGGCATAAAAAAAACCCATTCCTTTGAACGGGTTTTAAATTCAATTCTACCTCTATTATTATTACTCTTTATTTCAGCAAATTCAAATAATCATTTGCTTCATGTATATCTTCGAATCTTCCTACGGTAATTTCGTAAGAAATTTTATCATTTACAAAATTGTGTTTGACCAAGATAGGCTCATCAATAAATTTTCTTAATTCATCAATTAATTTGTGCGCTGTCACAAAATCATCTGTCGTAATTACAGTGATTGTTGCATGGTCTCTTATTTCTTTTGCCTCCCATGATGATATAAAAGCAGCAGTTATCACGATGTCATTTTCGGATGAACTTATTTTCTCAATATGATTAGCTTTTATAGGGGACAGCAGGATTACAAAACATAGAGCTGTAAATACCGCTTTACAAAATCTAAAACTAAGGGTCATTTCTTAAAAGTTTCTGCAGTCATTGTTCGTTATCTTTACAACAACTACATATAATTAATACATTTGCTATTCAAAATGAAATTCTAAATAAAAGAAAGAAGCGTTATTAAATTCTAAAACACAACTATTAATCCATACTGATTAAAATATAATTTTGAAATTTAAAACTCTATCTTAACATTTAGCTTTCATATTTTAGACAATAGAAAAAAGAATACCCCCTATGTTTTTTATAAAAAGATTTTTTCTCTTCACTATAATGTATACTACTTTACATTTCATTGGTCATGCACAAAAAATTGAAGCTGCATATAGTGAATGGGACAATCAACTTGACGAATGGAAAATTCATGTAAATGAGGAAGAATATGTACTAGCTATTAAACAATTCGGAACCAATCCATATAATCGCTGGAACTTAACATATGAAGGAGAAGAATCTACATGGGGACATATGCAAACGAAGTGGAGTGCTGATTTTAATTACATAGAATTTTTCTTAGGAAACGAGCAGATAAATATAACAACAGTGTACCCAAACGATCCTACGGTATGGAGAATCACTCATGGAGAAACATCGATGGTCATTCAAAGGCAAACACCATTTGAATGGCGCATAAGAAATAAAAAAGATTTTGACTGGATCATGTATGAAGTAGAAGAAGGGGTATTACACGATTGGTATATAGATGATTATTCAGGCGACGACATCACATTTGAAATGAGAGTCGCCGCCGTGTTAATCGTTTTAGAAAGTATGCTCTATATATTCTAGTGTTGCATTTCAAGTTCCGCAAGAATCTGAGCGGCGTGATCACCAGTTTTGACTTTTGGAATAACCAATTCTATCTTTCCATCTTCGTCTATAACAAAAGTGGTACGCAACAAACCTTCGTATTCTTTTCCCATAAACTTTTTCGGTCCCCATACTCCATATGATTTAATAATCGAGAGGTCTTCATCTGCAATTAACGAAAACGGAAAGCTATATTTATCAATGAATTTTTGATGTTTGGCTGGTTTGTCGGGGCTTACGCCCAAAATTTCAAACCCTTTCGATGTCAATGCGTCATAGTTATCTCTTAAGTTACACCCTTCTTTTGTACATCCTGGTGTATCATCTTTGGGGTAAAAGTATAAAATCAATTTTTTGCCCGCATAATCTGTAAGGTTTACTGTATTTCCATTTTCTATGGTTCCTTCGAAATGTGGAGCTTGATCTCCTGCCTGTAGTGTTGTCATGTTATCAAATTATTGTAGATACCAAACAATAAATTTAAAGTAAGGTTTATCCATTGCGATAAATAAAAATGATCATCTAAGTCTGCGATTAAAATGTAAGTTGAATGGAATAAAAAAAGTCCTTGAGAAATCTATTCATCAAGGACTCTGAGAGGTCGCGAGCGGATTCGAACCGCTGTACGAGGTTTTGCAGACCTCTGCCTAACCGCTCGGCCACGCGACCATTTTTTTATTTAGGAACGCAAAGATAAACTTCTCATTCAAATATTAAAACTTTCAATGATAAATCTTCAACCCGAATTATGTAATAGAACTTCGTTATGAAACCTGAGATGCCGAAGAAACAAAAACTTTTGTGAATGAATCATAGTCACCACTAGGGTGAGTGAGCAAAAGTTGTTATTTCACGGGCAGTTTAATCCATAATAGATTTTCTATTGTACATACGGTTTAATTAGTTTCCAGATGAATTACTTGCTGGAATATCACGTTTTCTGAGACTTTTATTTTGAGCTTCTAACTGTTCAACTCGATCTTCTAGAACATCGATGTATTCATCCTGTTCTTTAATCCGCTTTTTCAGATTATCTACCGTTGCTTCTAAGATAGAAACTTCATCAATATCGCTAGAAGGACGCTCTTTCTTTTTTGTAGATGCAGGTACTTCTGTTGTATCATCAGCTGTTTGTTCTGCAGGATCTTTTTTCAACAATTCTGATTTTTCATTGAAAAAATCTTTTATGGGCGCTATAGGGTTTTCACCTTGCGCAAAACTTACTCCTAGATAAACAAGAGGACCAACGATTACGAGGAAAATCAAAAATCGAGCACAACCTGTTAATTTATATTTCTTAGCCATTTTTATTATTTAAATACATAACCTATCTGCCGTCTATTGAGTTCTGAAAAACACATTCATTCGACGAAATATAGTTTTTCTCAAATTTATAGGTTTTTTTCACCTACAAACGAAAAACCGTTTATTTTTGCACTTTAAAAATCACAAAAAGTACACAATGGCAAAAATTCTTGTTAATGACGGCATTCATCCTACTGGAGAGAAAATGTTGATTGAAGCTGGTCATGAAGTTAGCACAACCAATATTCCAAAAGAAGATCTACCACAACAACTTAATCAGTATGATGCGATTTGCGTAAGAAGTGCAACTAAAGTACGTACGGATCTTATTGACCTTTGCCCAAATTTAAAGGTAATTGCAAGAGGTGGTGTAGGATTAGATAATATTGATGTATCCTATGCAAAAGAGAAAGGTCTCGAGGTATACAACACTCCAGCAGCCTCTTCAAGATCCGTAGCAGAATTAGCCATGACTCATATGTTGAACCTTTCTAGAGGTGTTTATTTATCGAATAGAGAAATGCCTTCAAGAGGTGTTGAAGAATTCAAAGCGCTAAAAAAATCATATGCTAAAGGTCAAGAACTAGAAGGTAAAACTTTAGGAATCATAGGATTCGGAAGAATAGGTAGAGAATTAGCAAGTATTGCATTTGGTACAGGAATGAAAATCTTGCCGGTAGATTTAAATGTAGAAACAGCAGAGATTGCTGTAGGACCAAAATCCAGTGGATTAATGGTCAATATCGATGTTGTATCAATGGATGAAATGCTGAGTAAAGCCGATTATATCAGTCTGCACGTACCTTCCACTAATAAGCCTATCCTAGGAAAAGTTGAAATGGATAAAATGAAGGATGGAGTTATTCTCATCAATACTGCAAGAGGAGGATCTATTGATGAAGATGCTCTACTTGATGCTATTTCTTCATCGAAAGTAAAAGCAGCTGGTCTTGATGTTTTTGTAGGCGAGCCGAAACCTAGACAAGATTTACTCGATCATCCTGCCATTTCTGTTAGTCCTCATATAGGGGCATCTACTGGTGAAGCACAAGAAAAAATTGGCATTGAATTAGCAGAACAGATCATAGCATATTTCAAGGCATAAAAACAAACTTACAACTAAACTGTATTGCGGAGGCTACTTTTCACAAGGTAGCCTCTTTTTTATACCATTTAAAATGTAGAATATCGTTCATAAATTCAATTTAAAAAAAACTCATTTTAAAGTTGGAATTGTTGATACAATAATAAATTGCAGTAGATATAACTTTCGTACTTTTTACCATTGCCGTAAAAAGTACCAAAAAGGTCTAGCCCTGCATAAAACTCGCCTAAATTATTGCCTCTTCTGGATGTTTTCGGCAGTCTAATCATTCGTTTTCCAGCCCCTCGAAATTTGCGCAACATCTGCCCGCAATAACCACAAATTTCGGTCATTTTACTGCTCGAACAGTTATTTCGGGCGGTTTTATGTTTTGAAAAATAGAGTATTAACAAGTTGAAAAGTAGAATTGAAGTCTTCTTACCCTTGCAAATGAAGTTAAGTTTAATAGAAACTTACAACTAAACTGTATTGCGGAGGCTACTTTTCATAAGGTAGCCTCTTTTTTATACCATTTACACTCTTCTATTTGGTACAGTATGCTTCTTTAAAACTCGGTAACTATCTTCTATGACTTCTTTTGATTTTTTAAAAGCATGGATTGTATTCCGTGCGAATCGACTACTTTCTTCCAATGGTACAATCGGTTGCCTATAGTCATTACCCAGTTCAAATCCATGAAACATCTGTTCCATTTTAGTCAATTTCCAAGGTTCGTGAATGAACTCAATAGGGCAATTTCTTAATTCAGGTACCCATTTTTGTATAAACTCTCCTTGTGGATCTTGATCATAAGATTGTTTGACAGGATTATAAATACGAATCGTATTGATTCCTGTTACACCTGCTTGCATTTGAAATTGAGCATAATGAATTCCAGGTTCAAAATCGGTAAATTGTCGCGCCAAGTGTTCCACTCCCCATTTCCAATCTTGCCATAAATTGAACACTAAAAAAGAGACCAACATCGCGCGCATGCGGAAATTAATATACCCTGTTGCATTCAGGCATCGCATACTTGCATCGATTAATGGATACCCTGTTTTACCCTCCTCCCACATCTTTATAAAGTCGGGTTTTTTTTCTTTTGTCAATTTCACAAACCCTTTATTAACCGGTCTATACTCCATCGCACATTCCATTTCAAATTTTTGAATAAAATGACAATGCCATCTGAGTCTGGATGAGAAATTTTGAAATTGAAAAGCATCACTTTTCCTGTACTGCTCTGCTTGATGCTGAAAAACTTGCCTTATACTTATATTTCCCCAAGCTATATAGGGAGATAATCGGCTGCAATAAACTCTTGAATCAGCAGGTTTCGAAATGGATTTCATATATCTTGATATGCGTTCTTCCGTAAAACTGACAAGTTCATTTTTCGCAACAGTTTCACCTCCTTTTTGAAACGGATGATCAATAGCATTCCATTTTGGGTTGGCCCCAAAAGATTTCATAAAAGAAAGGTCTTTGTGGAATAATAGAGGTTGATCAACAATAGGGTGCATTGGTTTAACCATATAATCAAACCATTTTTTTCTCCAAGATATCCGATTTTTTAATCCTCTAAATACGCCATTGCATTGAAATTCTTTCCATAGAATTCCTTTTCCGTGAGTCCATTTTGCAATGTCTTTGTCTCTGGTATATGTGATTCCTAAGCCTGTCTCTTGATGACTGTAGATTTCATTGATTTCATATTTTTCATATAAAAAATCAAGTATATTATCTATTTCACCACTTACTAAATGGACAAATCCAACTCCTCCCTTATTCATGTCATCCACTGAAGAAGCCACAAAATACCAATGCCGATCACTGTAATGAGTATTTTCGATTAAGGATGGTTCGATAGAACAAAAGGCAATTATCTTGATGTTTTCCTTTTGGGCGGAAGCCACACAAGCAGTATATGCAGCGTTATCACTCCATCTCAAGTCACGTTTGAACCATAGAATATTAATCCGTTCTTTCACATAAGAAAAACCACCTTCACAAGTGTTTTGTTTAATAACTTGGGCTCAGGATCATATTAATTCAAAAGCTTACGGCTCTTACTCGTACACAACGTGTATTTCCGATGTGGTACATCGAGCTTGACAGGTCAATATATAACCATCTTCAATATCGTCTTCATCAAGAGCATGAGCAACTTCCATGGCTACCTTTCCTGATTCTAGTTTTGCCATACATGAGCTACAGGCACCTGAACAACAAGAATGAGGAGGATCATAGCCTTTCTCAATTAATGCATCAAGAATGGTCATATTCTTTGGGATATCAATTTCAAAGGTGTTTTTATCAAGTTCTACCTTTGCTTTCGCTTGCATTCCTTCAGAAGAAGTCAATCCTTCGGCTTCAGCTGTAGTCCCGAAGGACTCGAAATATATATTGCTTTGGGGGAAACCCTCTTTTATCAATTGCTTTTTTACATCTTCATTCATAGACCCAGGACCGCAAATAAAAGCATAAGCTTGAGCAGGACGTATGGATTCATAATTTTTCAACATCAACTTGATCGTGTCTTTCGATACACGTCCTGGTAAATAAGGCAATTCAAAATTTGTTTTTTTGAACATTCCACCGAACATTCCCTTCTTTTCCTTTATGGCACTGTATGTGTACTTCAAATGAAATTGCCCAGCATATTTTTGAACTAGGTTTTCGAGCTCATTTTTATAAATCACACCTTGCTCATTTCTATTTCCGTACAATAAATAAACAGTTGAAAGTGGTTCTTTCTCGAGAATTTGTTTAGCTATAGAAAGAATGGGCGTAATACCACTACCAGCAGCAAAAAGAACATAACTTGCTTCTTTTTCTTCATTCGGTTCGAAGGTAAATCTACCTTCTGGAGCCATAACAGAGACGTGGTCTCCTACCTTCAGATTATCGCAAATATGATTTGAGACAAGACCGTTCTGAACACGTTTACAGCACACCCTCCATTGGTTTTCAATAGGAGCGCTACTTAAAGAATAAGATCTTCTTTCTTCTTTACCATTCAACTCAAATTTCAACGTGAGATATTGCCCAGCTTTAAAATTAAATTGTTCAGTAAGCGAGGAAGGCACATCGAAAATAAGAGATTTCGAATCAGCTGTTTCTTCGATAATGGAAGATATTTTTAAGTCATGAAAAGTATTACTCATTCTTTCTTTTTAATTGGAGCCCAAAGATGGTAAAAAATAAAAATCAAATGAACCATAAACTCTATATTTATGGCTTAATTCAATCTAGATGGTTTTATCAATTATTATTCCTGCATACAATGAGGCTAACACCATACATCATATACTTGATAAAGTAAAAGATGTACGCCTCATAGGAAACTTATCTAAAGAATTGATAATCGTTAATGATTGTTCAACGGATGATACGAAAAAAGCTATTTTAAAATACAAGGATGCTCATCCTGAACTTGGCATTATGTATTTCGAACATGAGATAAACAAGGGTAAAGGAGCAGCGCTCCACACAGGGATCAAAGCAGCAACAGGTGATTTCGTAATCATTCAAGATGCTGACTTAGAATACGATCCGGAGGAATTCAATATTCTATTAAAGCCTATATTGGATGGACATGCAGATGTAGTTTATGGATCAAGATTTATGGGAGGAAAACCACATCGAATCCTATTTTTCTGGCATTCAATAGGGAATAAGTTTTTAACAAGATTGAGTAATTCCCTTACGAATCTGAATCTTACAGATATGGAAACGTGTTATAAGTTGTGGAAAAGAGATATCATACAAAGTGTCACATTAAAGGAACGACGATTTGGATTTGAGCCAGAAGTAACGGCTAAAGTTTCGCGCATCCCAAAAGTTCGAATTTATGAAGTCGGAATCAGTTACTATGGAAGAAGTTTTGAAGATGGAAAAAAAATAGGCTGGAAAGACGGTTTTCGCGCTATATATTGCATCCTGAAATATAATATATGGAGTCGAAAATAGTTGAATCTTTAGCATGACAAAAAAAGACGGAAATATTGTATTTGCATCTGACTTTCACTTAGGCATTGATGTTGAGCGAAGCAGTAAAGAACGTGAGCTGATCATATGTGATTGGTTAAAATCCATCCAATCCACAACAAAAGAACTGTATTTAGTGGGCGATATATTCGATTACTGGTATGAATATAAAAAAGCTATTCCACGTGGTTTCTCAGACTTTCTTTCCCAGTTAAAGGTGTACAGAAACAATGGAATAAAGGTGCATTTATTCACTGGGAATCACGACATGTGGATGTTTGATTATTTTGAGGAAGAGTATGGTATTCAAGTGCATAAGAGACCTATAGTTGTACAGAATAAAGGGAAAAAAATGTATGTAGGTCATGGAGACGGATTGGGTCCAGGAGATTATGTCTACAAAATCATAAAAAAGATCTTTAGCAATAGATTGTGCCAAATAATTTTCAGCATCATTCATCCTACTATAGCGCTATGGCTAATGAAAGGAATTTCCCAACGAGATGCTAAAAAATATACTAGACCCCAAGTATATGATCCATCGAACGAATGGTTGATTCAATATGCTGAGAATCATCAAAAGATTGAAAAAATGGATTTTTACATTTTTGGTCATCGGCATCTTGTTTATGACCATACCATGGAAGATGGTTCGCGAGTGTTGAATCTAGGGGACTGGATATCATACTTTTCTTACTTGGAATGGAATGGAAAAGAAATGAAAGTCAAGTTTCATCAAGAACCAGAAAAAGAAGTATACATATGAGGCTTTCCATAATCATACTTTTTTTGTGTAGTTCATGTGTTCCTTTAAAAGGACCAACGACGCTCATTGACGATGCAAAACTTTTCATTCCAATTACAGGAATTACCCATATGGGAATGGATGGAGTAGGAAATATCTACTTGGTTCAATCCAATCAACTACTTCTTAAATACGATCAAAAGGGAACTAAAAGAATCACGTACGACGAGCAAGGATATGGTATGATCAGCTCAATATCGTGTCATAACCCATTGTATATAATGGTGCATTATCTGGAAAGCAAGACCATTGTTTTTTTGGATCGTAATTTTTTAGTGTATCAAGTCATCCGTTATGGGAAATGGACGGAAGATGATATAACAAGTGCCGTAATAGCAAATGATAATAACGTATGGTTGTATAATAATTCGAAAAGAAAGTTACAGAAATACAGTTTGGAAGGAAAAATAATCCTAGAAAGTTTCGACTTATATGGACTTAGTAATCACTCAACTTATATGAGTCAAATTGTAGAATACAACAACAGAGTTTATCTCAAAAACACGGAAGGAAATATATGCATACTTGATAACTTAGGTAGATTTATCAAAGATTTTCCAGAGACTTTACAGTCCGATTTATCGGTTTCTATTTCAGGGCTACATGCTACAATAGACAGGTATTTAACTGTTCATATATTTGATGAACAACGAAAAGAACAATACGAACAAGATCCACTTCCAGAATTTTTTACTTTATTTAAAGGTAAACTATATGGTCTATATGATAATGGTGTCGCCATACTTAATTGATGAGTGCAAACTTGTTCCTTTTTTGGCAAATTCAATCCTCCCCACTATCTTTACTAAGTAAATTGCCTCTAACCCTTACCTTTAGATCATGCGTATAACAATATTATGCCTCCTTATTGTTCTATTAATCTCTTGTCGAACAGAATCTCCCAAAGTAACGACTGATCGGATTTCGGTCAACTTAACTTCTAATCCTAAAGGATTAAATCCACTTTTGTATCTTGGAAGATCTGATAATATGGTCACCAGTTTATTATTTCAGAATCTTGCAGACTATAATCCGCAAACTCTAGAATTTGAACCTGTATTAGCAAAAGAAATTACGCCTGTAATAAAAAGCCCTACTGATGCATTCCCAGAACGCATTCGATTTGATATTGAAATAAGAAAGGATGCAGTATGGGATGATGGGACACCTATTACAGGCATGGATTATGCCTTTACATTAAAAACAATATTTATTCCCACGAGTAATGCTTTAAAATACAGAGCTTATTTTCAGGATTTATTGGACGTTGTAGTTGATGAAAATAATCCCAAAAAGTTTAGTGTTTACCTGAAAAAAAGAACTTTGAGTTCACTAGAAACATTTTGGGGTTTTCCCATTCTTAATGCAGCTTTTTATGATCGAAAAGGGATTATTCAAAAAATAGAATTATCAGAAATTTTGGATGAGGAGGCTTACGCCCAAAATTCAAACAAAGGTGCTATTGATGCATACGGAAAATCATTTAGCAGTTCAGTGTACAGTGTGGATAGCATTAATGGTTCAGGACCATATGTTGTAAAAGAGTGGCTAAACAAACAATATGTTTTAATAGAAAAAAAAGATAATTACTGGGGAGATCTATCAGATAACGTTCATCTTAATGCTACCCCCAAGGAGATTCAATTTATCATATCACCAGATAAAGCATCAGCCTTTACCCAACTTAAAGCGGGAGTATTTGATATTTACGAGGGTTTAACAGTTACTCAACTAGAAGAATTAAAAAATAATGAAACGTACAAAGATGCTTTTTCAATTGAATCTATTCCATTGCAACGCTTTTATTACTTCATTTTAAATAGTAGAAATAAGAAAATGTCAGATGTTGCAGTACGAAAGGCATTATCACATTTAGTTGATGTAGATGCCATTATAGAGCAAGCTGAGAATGGTGAAGCAGAACGCATCAATAGTCCTTTTCTTACAGTAGATAAATATTCCACTTTAAAAGATATTTCGTTTGATATTGAAAGAGCAAAAAAACTTTTGGCGGAAGCCAACTGGAAAGATACCAATGGAAACGGCATACTTGACAAAGAAATTAATGGAGAAACAATAGAACTTGAATTAAATTGTATCAGCACGGGTAGTCAACTAGGTCAAATATTAATAGGAGTTTTAAGTCAAAATGCTGCTGAAATAGGCATAAAAATCAATACCGACAATGTGGATCGTTCCATTTACCAAAAGCGCTTAAAAGCACATGACTTCGACTTAACCCTATCGGCTAAAGGACTTTCTCTATCTCCTGTAGACCCCTACAATATGTTTCACACGGACAATGTAGATGAAGGAGAAGCAAATTATGGAAATTTTGGGAATGAAGCATCTGATAAATTAATTGGGAAAATACGAGCAACCCTCGATGAGGAGGAACGAAGATCCTTATATTTAGAACTTGAAAAAATGATAGTTGAAGATGGATCCTATATTTTCTTGTATCAACCAACTAATAAGATGGCATTCAAAAAAGATATTAAAGGTACAACCAGTATTAAATTACCAGGATTTGATCTTAAATCATTCGAACGAATACCGATGAACTAATTGATGCCTTTCGATTCTCTTCATATAAAATAATTCGTATTATTTGTACATTTGAAAAGAACTTTCAAGATAAAACAAAACGAGAGCCTATTTCTAAGCATCCAGATTTATTTCTAGGATGCTTTAGGTTTTTGTTTGTTAGAATTTATAAAATACACGCCTATCAACAGGATTATAGCAGCGATAAAAGTTACATTAGACAGTCTTTCGTTCAATACTACATATCCTAAAATGACTGCAACCAAAGGGTTAACGTAAGCACTAGTTGCTACTTTTTCCGGAGATACTTTTTTAAGGAGATAATTAAATGAAGAAAAGGCAATTATACTTGCAAAAATGATCAAGAAAGCAAGAGCAAAATATCCATTTCTTGAAAGTGCTGTTATGTTTACCCACTTTTCTCCTATTATAGGCGATATGAAACATAATAAAAGAGCAGCAAAAACCATCTGATATGCAGAATTCACTAACTGATTTTTAGGTAAGTCAGCATCAACTACATATATACTTGCATATCCCCAGGCCAACATACTTATAAGAACAAGACCTATTCCTTTCCAAGAAAAAGCACCGGAAAATCCTTGACTAGACATCAAAATATACATCCCTATGATCCCTAGAATAACGCCAATAATTGATTTTCCTTTTATTTTTTGCCCTTTCCATAACCATAACATCAATAGAACATTTAAAGGCTGGCCAGCTATTATTAGTGCAGTAAATCCTGAATCTAAATACTTCAACCCCCAAACCAACAATCCATTTCCTAGTGTAAGGAAAATAAACCCGGCATAACAGGTATTAAGCAACTGCTTTTTTGTTATTCGCAAAGGTATTCCTTGGAAATATGCAAGTGCAAAAATTAGTATTCCTGCTAAAAGGAATCGAATGCCCGCTAATTGAAAAGGTGGCATTTCTTGGACTAGGATCTTATTAAATAAATAGGAAGACCCCCAAATAACATAGATGGCAAAAAAAGCAAGAAGTATTAAAATTTTTTCGTTCTTCATTCTAAAACTTCTTTTGAAATTAAGCCGATGTTGAAAGACGTTAATAAGAGGTACAAATATTAACAAAATATTGTAACTTGCAAGGCAAAATTTAGCTTATTTTTGCAGCTAAGTAATTAATATTTAATGAATTTCACAATAAGATTAGTTTTAATATGTTTGATCTTACCTTTTATGTTAAACGGTCAAGAATCACCAGATTGGGCCTCTCCTATAGACCATCCTATTCGGCTTGCGGGGACATTTGGTGAACTACGAAACAATCACTTTCACACGGGCATAGATATAAAATCATCAAAAGGAACAGTAGGAGATGCAATTTATAGTGTCGAAGAAGGTAAAATTCGGAGATTAAGGGTATCGGCAGGGAGTTATGGAAATACCATATATATAGATCATCCTTCAGGACATACGAGTGTTTATGCACACTTGGACTCTTTTGAGCCCCGACTCCAAGACATTGTAAAGTCCATTCAATATGCAACAAAATCATTCGAGATTGACACCATACTACTCGATCAAGAAATTCGTATAGCGAGAAGAGAACGTATAGGGACCATGGGGAATTCTGGCAGAAGTTATGGACCTCACTTGCACTTTGAAATACGAGATACAGAAAGTGAAATTCCAATAAATCCTTTGAAATATGGTTATAATATTGGCGATAAACTTTCTCCAAAGGTAGAATATGTACTAGCAAATATTCTAGATAACACACTTCAAAAACAGTCGACAAAGAAGATTATCTTACGAGGAGAAAAAGGCAATTACAAAGCGACACAAGACACTGTGTTCATTTCAGCATGGAGAGTTGGACTAGGTGTGTATGTTCGAGATCTGATGACCGGAGTGTATAATAAAAATGGGATTTATAGTGCAACGCTACTAGTGGATGATCAATCTGTATTTTCCTTTTCAATGGATAGTGTATCATTTGATGAATTCAGATATTTAAATGCGCATATTGATTACGAGCATTATACACAGTCTAAACACAGAGCACACTTATTGTATAAAAAACCAGGAAATCGAGCAGGTATCTACGAACCCATGGGCGATGAACATTCTGCAATAATCAAATTATATGCTGAAAAACCAAGAAAAGTAGAGATTATATTAAAAGATTATGATGGAAATGAAAGTCATATTCATATGCTTTTGGCTCGAGCCAAAAAAATGAAAGACTACGAACCTGTTGCATTTAATTATAAAATGGAACATAGTCAAATCAACATCATAAATCAAACTCAATTCATTGCTAATTTCCCTGAGACTAGTTTTTATGAGACCACCTTATTAAGTGTTCATTCGGCCAATGAAAAAGAAAAAAATTACAAAAGTCCAGTAGTACACCTTGGTAAGTCCTCACAAGCAATCCATGGCATGTATGATTTACTTATTCGTCCGTCAGCTGTAGATTCTGCTATGATGAAAAAATATGTAATTGCGGCATGTAATAAAAATAAATATGAAAACTATGGTGGTAAATGGAATGGAGAATATATACAAGCAAAAATCAACAAACTAGGTTCATATGTAGTACTTATAGATACATTGCCTCCTACAATACAGGTAGGGCGTTTTTCAAGTACAGTAAAAAAAGGAAGTCGAATCCAGTTTAAAATATACGATGAAATGGAAAGTAAAGGTCAAGCAAAAGAACTCGACTATAGAGCAACAATTAATGGAAAATGGGTTCTTTTCTCATATGACCTTAAGAGTAAAACTATTTCCGCAAAGGTAGATGAACATTGGCCGAAAGGAAAGTCAACATTCAAACTTGAAGTTATGGATGACCGTGGAAATACATCAGCATATACAAAAGAAGTGCTTATTCAGTAAAAACCATGTTCTTGTTTAACTATCGTAAGAACAATATATTATATATTTGCAGACCACTAATAAAAAAAAAGTACATATGTCATTCGAAATTGCAGGTAAGGTAGTTAAAATTTTTGATGTAGAATCTAAGACTGAAAGCTTTCAAGCGCGTGATTTTGTAATAGAATCCGTAAATGATCGGTATCCTCAAATGATCAAGTTCCAGTTAACTCAGGATCGTTGTAGTATTGTAGACCAATATAAAGAAGGAGATGAGTTAAAGGTATATTTTGACTTGAGAGGAAGAGAATGGAATGGCAAATATTTCACAAATTTAAATGCATGGAAAGTGGAATCTATTCAGACGAATCAAGCTGCATCTATACCGGACAGCCCAGTTAGTCAAGGTGAATTCCCTACAGAAGATCCATTTGAAAATGTTAGTCAACCTGATTCAAACGCGGGGCAACTGGATGATTTACCATTTTAATTAAAATGTACGCATTTCTTTTTTCAGAAAACGAAATTGAAAAACTGGCTTCTGTTCTTCTGGAAACGTATCCATTACATAAGATCTTTTTATTTGAAGGTGATCTAGGAGCAGGCAAGACCTCATTTATCAAAGCTATATGCAAGACAATGGGAAGTCAAGAATCTGTTTCAAGTCCTACTTTTTCACTTGTTAATGAATATGCTGTAGACAACCATAAGATGTTGTATCATATGGACTTATACAGAATTGAAAATCCTGACGAACTGGAAGATATAGGCTTTCAGGATTATCTAGACTCACAACACTATTGTTTCATTGAATGGCCAGAAATAGCAGCTGCATATTTCGAGCATCACATTCATATTTCTATAGAAATACTATCCCATGGATACAGGAAATTTACCTTTCAAGAGAAAACTCATTTTTCTTAAATAAATTTCCTATCTTACATACAGAATTAAGTAGATATGGGCAATTCTCCACAAAATCCGTTTTCAAGTTTCTTTACTAAAGAACAATTTGCTACTCAAACAGAAATGCTTGAATTAGCGAATAAAACTCAAAAGTTGACAATCGGAATACCGAAGGAGACACGAATGATAGAACATCGAGTTGCTTTAGTACCGAATAGTATAAGAGTTTTAGTCGGTCATGGACATCGGGTTATCGTAGAAGCTGGCGCGGGAGAAAATTCTAGATTCACTGATCATAATTTTTCAGAAGCAGGAGCAGAAGTCACATCAGACAAAAAGAAAGTATATGAAAGCCATGTCATCATAAAAGTACAACCACCAACCATTGAAGAGCTTGATCTCTTCACCATGAATCAAATGCTTATTTCGCCATTGTCAATTCCGATCATTGACGATCAATTCATAAAAAAATTACAACAAAAAAAGGTAACCGCAGCTGCAATGGAGTACATGCAAGCGCCTGATGGATCTTATCCAGTTGTTCGTATCATGAGCGAAATTTCAGGTCAAATTTGCATTCAAACAGCTGCTGAATTATTGACCAATCAAAATAAAGGTCGTGGCGTTTTACTAGGCTCTATATCTGGTGTACCTCCTACTAAAGTTGTGGTATTGGGAGCAGGTGTAACGGGAGAATTTGCAACGAAAGCAGCAGTAGCGCTTGGTGCTTCTGTAAGGGTGTTTGATAATGATATCTATAAATTGATGGATATTCAAGAAAAAGTAGGCAGACAACTTCATACAAGCACCATCAATCCAGTTTATCTAGGCTACCAATTGCTAAGTGCTGATGTCGTGATAGGTGCTTTACACAGTGAAACAGGAAGAGCTCCTGTGGTGGTGACAGAAGAAATGGTAAGTAAAATGAAAAAGGGATCTGTGATCATTGACATCAGTATTGATCAAGGTGGATGTATTGAAACCTCTGAAATTACAACACATAAAAATCCCACTTTTACGAAACATGGTGTCATACATTATTGCGTTCCAAATATTTCTTCTCGCGTTTCAAGAACAGCTTCAATTGCCTTCAGTAATATTTTAATTACCCTTCTTCTACGTATGGGTAAATCAGTCAATATAGCTCAAATGTTGTTTAATAATGAAGGTATAAGACATGGTATATACATGTATAAAGGAAAGCTAACCAATGAATACCTTTCAAAAAGATTTGGGATAAAGTATACAGACTTGAATCTTATCTTAACATCGGACTTGTAATTTTTTTTGGGCTCGAGCCCAAAAAGCTTTTATATCATACTTGCTTTTCTACTTACTTATCCCGTTTAGAATGTAAATGGTATTATTTAACTCTTCCCTGATTTTCTTTCACAAAAGCA
>JAHDGD010000035.1:0-4476 GCA_020627825.1 Saprospiraceae bacterium | reverse complement strand
TTTAGAATGTAAATGGTATTATTTAACTCTTCCCTGATTTTCTTTCACAAAAGCATCCCAACCGCTATACTTTTTACCGGTGGTTTTCTTGGTTTTCTTTGATATGGTGCCTTTGGCAAAAGAAAAAGAATTGTGTGCATTATAGTGCGTCATAGCAGCAGCTAAAGCGTCAGTTGCATCCAAATATTCATCAACAAATTTTACTCCAAGAATATGTCCCAGCATGGCAGCAACTTGTTCTTTTGATGCATTTCCATTTCCAGTTACAGACTTCTTTATAGACTTAGGAGAATAATCAAAAATGTCAAGGCCCATTGTCATTCCAGCAGCCATTGCAACACCTTGAGCCCGCCCCAATTTCAACATTGATTGTACGTTCTTTCCAAAGAATGGGGCTTCAATTGCTAAGGTAGCTGGTAAGTACGTCTCAATGATTTCTTGTAGTTGTAAAAATATTTCTTTCAGTTTGGTTACATGATCAGGATGTTTTTGTAATTGAAGGACACCCATAACCTCTATTTTCAGCTGTTTATCTTCCGTATTTAAAATTCCATACCCAAGGACATTAGTCCCAGGATCAATCCCCAAAATCTTATGCTCTAGTAACCGCATTAAAATAACTACTACATTTGTGAGGAGTAAAGATAAACTTGTTGAACGAAAAAAATCATAAAATAGAGAAAAAGAGAAGTTTATACATTAACACTTTTCGTGTTATTGCCAGTATTCTTCTGCTTTATCTTGTGTATAAGCACTTTTATTCAGATTTACGCTTCAATGAACTACAAAAAGAATTTTCAGAAATAATCAGGGCAAGTTCCATTTTACCTTTGCTTTGTATCATACTACTCATGCCCTTGAACTGGTTTCTTGAATCCATGAAATGGAGGGTTTGTCTTATGCCATATGTTAAACTAAGCAAAGTAAAAGCCTTCAAAGCAGTATTTCAAGGTATTACTCTGGGCATCATCACTCCAGCAAGAATAGGAGAATATGGAGGTAGAATTTTATATCTCGCTCCTAATCATAGAATTCCCGGAGTACTGTCCACGTTAATCTGTTCCTTATATCAAAATATAATCAACATCTTAGCAGCGTGTTCTTTTATTGTTTATTTAGGAGGTTTACCTTCATTAACAGTTTATAATAAGCATCTACTGATTCTTGGAATTTCTTTAAGTATTTGCGTCTTCATGATCCTACTATTTTTACCAAAGTTAATAAGAACAGTAGCTCATGTGAAGTGGATTAAGAAACGAATACTTCACTTTGACAAGTTGGAGCATCAAGTCCGTTCCATACAACAATACAAAGTCTTTTTATATGCTTTGCTTCGATATATTATCTATTGTATACAATACTGGCTTATCTTTCAGGTGTTTCCTATAACTACATCACCGATTCCACTCTGGATGGGTATTTCTATAATATACGGAATTCAAACTTTGCTTCCATTGACTCCATTGCTCCAAGTTGGTTTAAGAGGAAGTATTGCGTTAATCGTGCTGTTCGTTTCAAAGGAAGAGGAGCATGTTGTAGTACTTGCAAGTTATGCGTTATGGTTCATTAATCTCGCAATACCCAGTATCCTTGGTGCGATTTTAATGTTCTTCAAAAGAAAAACTTAATTGTTCTTGTTGATTCCTTTCAAGAAAGGAACAAAAGTAAACATGCCGTGACGTTCACATTTTAATTCCGTAGGAGATACTTTTGTGTAAAGTAACATTTCTTGTTCATCCATTATGCCTACAGGAATAACTAATTTTCCGCCTACTTTTAACTGTTTGAATAAAGCTTCAGGAATTTCACGAGCCCCCGCAGTCACAATAATTTTATCAAATGGAGCAAATTTGGGGGCACCCAAATACCCGTCACCGAAAAGTGTTCGTACTTGCTGAAATCCTATTTTCGGTAGAAATGCGCTTGTTTTATTAAACAATTTCTCTTGACGTTCTATAGAATAAATCTTTGCACCCATATGTGCAATAATACAAGCTTGATAACCAGATCCCGTGCCTATTTCCAATACTTTGTCGGAAGTTTGAATATTTAGTAATTCTGTTTGGAAAGCAACAGTGTATGGATGAGAAATGGTTTGATCAGCTTCTATGGGGAAGGCTCTATTTTGATAAGCAATTTCTGCAAAAGCGGTATCAAGAAAAAAATGACGGGGAACAGCATTAATTGCTAACAATACTCTTCTGTCTTTTATGCCCTGTTTTTCAAGTTCTTTTACCAACTTTTGGCGTAAGCCTTTATGCCTATAGTTATCGATGTAGAATCTTGTTTTGTTGTCCGAATGAAGCCTGATCACATTTATATGATTTTGATGCGGCAATATATTAAGAATTTTCGTAATATGTTTACTTTTGTATAAATATTTGAGATTTTGAAATCAAAATTTCGATTGACCATTTAATTATTCTAAGTTTATTCAAAAAAGAAGGAATGAAACCAATTCAGATAAAATTTGGTACAGATGGATGGCGTGCTATAATTGCGGATACGTATACAAAAGACAATGTGATACGGGTTGCAGAAGGTACGGCGAAATGGCTTGTAGGAAAATCTTATTCGAAAGTAGTAATAGGACATGATTGTAGATTTGGAGGTTCGATGTTTTCTCAGGTGACAGCTGAAGTTTTATCTGCACATGGAATTGAAGTTTACCGCGCATCAGATTACGTGTCAACTCCTATGGTTTCTTATGGTGTGGTACATATGAAAGCGGATTTGGGAATTGTTATAACAGCAAGTCATAACCCGCCATCATATAATGGATTTAAATTAAAATCCCGACATGGAGGTCCTTCTATTCCATCTGAAATAAGTGAAGTAGAGGCCTTAATTCCTGAATATTCGGCTTTCGCCCAAAAAGAAATACATGCGGATCAAAACTTAATTCATGACATAGATTTGGAATCTATATATTACGAAAAAGTAAAGTCATCATTTGACATTGAATCGATCAAAAAAGCTTCTTTTAAAGTTGCATATGATCCAATGTTCGGTGCTGGCAAACGTGTTTTTTCTAAAATTTTACCAGGATCATACATCATGCATGATGATGATAATCCAGGCTTCCATGGTCAAGCACCTGAGCCAATAGATCGAAATTTACAAGAATTATCGAACTTTCTTCGTAGCTCCAATGGACAATATGTAGGTTTAGCTACGGATGGTGATGCGGATCGAATAGGCATGTATGATGAAGATGGAGTTTTTGTAGATTCCCATAATATTCTCCTTCTTTTACTCTATTACTTAGCTATAGAAAAGGGAATGAAAGGAAAGGTTGTAGTTACATTTTCTGTGACAGAAAAGATGCAAAAACTTGCCAAAGAACTAGGACTTGATTTTCAGACTACGAAGATAGGATTTAAATACATAGCTGAAATCATGATCGATGAAGATGTATTAGTGGGTGGAGAAGAAAGTGGAGGTTTAGCTATAAAAGGCTATATACCTGAACGAGATGGTCTTTGGATAGGTTTGACCATACTCGAATTCATGGCTAAGAGTGGTAAAAAATTAAAAGAACTTGTTGAAATGATCCACAAACGAGTAGGAACATTTAAATATGATCGAGATGATTTACATCTAAGTGAAGAAAAGAAACAAGAAGTAATTGCTAAATGTAAAGCAGGAGGCATTGATCACATAGGGCCTTTAAAAGTCCGAACAATTGACACCCTAGATGGTTATAAGTTTTTCTTCGAAAAAGAAGGAGAATGGGTGATGTTAAGACCATCCGGAACAGAACCTGTTTTGCGTGTATACGCGCAGGCAGAGCGAATGAGTAGAGTTCGAGAAATATTAGATTCTACTCATGCATTTTTTCAAAGCTAACTTAAATTAAAAAATGAATTTAAACGCATTAAAATCAAAAGTAGAAAAGTACGTCCAAGTAAAACAAAACACATTTGACTATAGAGATCATTGGAAAAATGAAACTCGAGAACTTATAACTTCAACTCTTCAAAAAGTTATTGATGACACAGACTTAGATGCAGAAATAGAAATAAAAGATGGTGTTGAAAACTTAGAGGTGATTATCATGAATCTTGGTCGAATGAAAAGTGGGATCAGAGAAAAACTAGATGGAGATGAGAGCAGATCTGTAGTACGAAATAACGGAATGCTTGTTTATCAGCAGTTATTTAATGGAAAAATTGTTGTTTTAATTGTTCAACCATTTCTTGAAGGCTATGGTGAACCACAACAACCAAAATCATTAGAAATTGTACGTCCGAAAGAATTAAATGAGGGTTTTATCATAAGACATGTGGAAGAATTTTTAAAAGATCTGATTGCATGGGAAGACTATGATGATGATCAACCGACTACAAATAACCCTATAGGATTTTCAACGAATTTTGTTCAAGAAGAAGATATGTAATTTACATTAGACCATTTAAAATCTAAATAACGTGAATAATGGATAAGGAATTTTATCAGAAACCTTTTAAATGGTTA
>JAHDGD010000034.1 GCA_020627825.1 Saprospiraceae bacterium | reverse complement strand
GGATTGACTCGCTTCGCTCGTCGATCCCTGTACGGGGGAAGCCTCAAATGAAAGCGCACTTCTTGCGCCTTTTTTTATGCACCACCCTAAAATAGCGAGTGAACTCGCTTTTGGGGTGGTGCATAAAAAAAGCTCAGCACTTCGTGCTGAGCTTTCATTTGGGTGAAAGATGGGATTCGAACCCACGGCCCCCGGAACCACAAACCGGTGCTCTAACCAACTGAGCTACAATCACCATAAATTAGGACGGCAAAATTAAGGGTTATTTACATAATATAAATAGTTTTACCTTGTTTTTTTTAAGAGACTTTTCTTTAACTTTCATAAATGCTTACAACACAATTTAATAAAGTCCATAAATTCTCTTTTCTTTTTCTTGCTGTAAGCTTGGCTGTATTTTTATTTATAAAAATAAAAGCCTTGCATATCCCTTTCTTTTGGGATGAATCATGGGTGTATGGACCTGCTGTAAGTGCTATGGGATTAACAACCCCATCTTTGTTACCTGGTTCAATTGATATTGACTTATCTAGAGGTCACCCTATGCTGTTTCACTTCCTGGGTGGACTATGGGGGAAAATATTCGGGATTTCCGTTACAAGCCTTCATATTTTTGCTTTATCCATAAGCTCTCTATTTCTTTTAATTTATTGGAAATTTGCACATGAATTCTTGCCTCGGCTTTCCTATTTTGCAGTCGCATTTTTATGCTTCCAAGGTATTTTCCTTGCTCAATCTGCTATGGTGCTTCCCGAAATGCTGGTCAGTTTATTTGTTCTCTTATCGTTATGCTACTTTGCAAAAAACAAGATCAACATCGCAATATTTTTTGCAGCATGTTGTTTGTTAACCAAGGAATCCGGTGCTGTACTCTTCCCTACTCTTGGGCTCAGTTTTTTAGCCCATAAGCTACTGACTTCCAGCTTCTCATGGAAAGAAAGCTTCATTCTTTTATTCAAGTTAATACTCGGCGTACTTCCCTATGTCTGTTTTCTTGTAATTCAAAAAGCGCGATTTGATTGGTATTTTTACCCCAATCACTTAGACCTTCAAGTAAACACCGTTCAAAAATTTCAAGCTCAATTTATTTCAGCTCTGCACTATATATTCTATGCTCAAGGAAGAATCCTACTCACTTTTCTTGCCATTTTCTCCTATATCAAGCACTTTAAAACCAATAGATTAGCTCTATTCATTTTGGGCGTAAGCCTACTTCATGTAACCATATGGCTTGTATTCCCTATGTCAACATGGCTTATCTTAGCTGCTTATAGTATCATCAGTCTCATTTCAGTCATACTTTTTCTTCCATACATAGTATCTGCTTATCAGAAGCAATATAAAATCTATCTGACAATTGGCATCTTTTTTATTTTATATCTTATTTTCACAGCACTTAACTTTTATTCTTCTCGCTATATTCTGTGTCTCATTCCATTGAGTATCTTAATAGGATTCAAAGCACTTGAAAAACACGCTAATCATGTATGGGTTCCACTTTCTGCCATCGCAATAAGCATAGTTTGCTTGATTCTAGGGCTGAAAAGGCATCCTATTTCGGATGTAAATCAGTCTTTTATCGAGGTGGGTCAAGCCCAAAAAGCGCTTTTTGAATACCTAGAGGAAGAAGCTTTATATGAGGAAGTTTTTCTTGCACCTTTCCTTGTGCATGAATCCTTAAAAAAGATCCATGCTGGTCATCGGTCCAACGAAACTCGATTTAAACATGTTCCTTATTGGCCATCTCCGGATCATGATTTTTACAACATTATTTCTTCTTTTGAAGGTGAATATACTAATGCAGATCAAAAAAAAGGTAGACGTAAAACCCATATAAAAACATTCAAATCGGGTGAGGTTTCTTTTATTCTAGAACATTATAGTGCCGTTTCAAAAGAATAGTTATGAAGGTATATTTTTGGGTAATTGGCAAGTCTACTCCACAGTTTGTTATAGATGGAATTTCAGCATATGAAAAACGCATAAAGCGTTATATTCCATTTGAAATCAAAACTTTCCCACCTGTGAAAAATGCAGCCAAACTTCCGCCTACCCAATTAAAAAAGGCGGAAGCAGTTCTGATCAAGCAACATCTAAAATCACAAGACATCTTAATTGCGCTTGACGAACATGGTAAAGACTTTACATCTATTCAATTCAGCGAAAAACTAGAGAACTGGATGGCGACCTACTCTGGAAACCTTATTTTCCTTGTAGGAGGAGCATATGGAATCCATCAAGACCTTTTGGCGGAAGCCAAATTTAAAATTGCCTTAGGAAAAGCAACCTATTCACACCAAATCATTCGCATCATGTTTATGGAACAGCTGTACAGAGCTTGCACCATCATCAAAGGTGAAAAATACCATAACAATTAATACATTTACACTATGATCGAACCTATTACGATACTCCTTATCATTTTTACGTGTTTAATAAGTTATAACGCATTCAATCACAGAGATCGATTTGAAAAGTTGAAGCATTATCCTTACCAAGAAATTCGGAATAAAGAGTATTATCGTCTTTTAAGTGCAGGCTTCGTTCATGGAGATTATATCCACCTTGCAGTAAACATGTATGTTTTGTATAGTTTCGGTAGTATTGTAGAATATACGTTTACTAAAGAAAGCATGTATGGGCCTTTTTTAGGTAGAATCGTTTTTATCATATTGTATCTTCTAAATGTGGTGGCAGCATCTATTCCTACCTTGTTAAAACACAAAGACAATTATGGCTTTGCCAGTGTAGGAGCCAGTGGCGCAGTAAGTGGACTTGTTTTTATTTACATTGCATTATTCCCCTATCAAGGAATAGGGTTTATATTTTTAGAAAACATCTCTTTCCCTGCAATTTTAATGGGCATAGGGTATCTGATCTATAGTTCTTATGCCGCTAAAAAAGCAAATTCCAGAATAGATCACGTTGCCCATTTTTATGGCGCACTGTTTGGTATTGCCTTTTTATGGATCACACGTCCTCACACAATAAGGGAGTTTTTTACGACGCTTATCAATGATTTTCCTTTATTCAACTAGTTGTACCAATCGGCTACACGTATAAAACCATTTTTACAATTCAAATTCTTGGACTTGTTCTGCTGAAAAAATACCCAATCCTCCTTCTATGTTTGAAAACAAGGTCACGGGTTCTGCAAAAAAGCCAAAGTTTTGAGAACTTCTATATTGTTCATATGATTGAAGAAAAAGGTATTCGCTTTCCGAAATATTCTTAATCTGCAATACCAGTTCCATCTCAGTATCTTCGAAACTTTGAAAATAAATCGTGAATTCCGGATCATCTACAGGATAATCAGCATCACTTATCAAAAAACCTGACAAGAAAGTGGGTTCTGCTAAAGGATCATCCATTTCAGAGCTTAAGAAAAACCCATTATTTAGCACCTGAAGAACATAATAATTCGTTTCTTCCGTATTGTCATTAATTCTAAATCGTACCGCATCTTGTACATTTACATATCCAAATTCAGTAGAAGTTCGAGCTTCTTTCTCGAATTCAATGTCTTCTATAGTAGGAGATAATGGTATATAGGTTGAAGATCGAACGGTAGGATAATCAGGATGTGTAACTTCTAGTTCGTATTGTTTATTCGTCAAACTAAACCCATCAGGCAATGTCAATATATGGTTGTAAACATTGATCGTCGGATCAACCCCAGTTTGCTCTTCAGCTGTAAAAGTTTCGCCATCAATGAATAGTTTCACAACAGCACCCTCAACGAATTGATACTCAGGATTGGCATTATTGGCGTAATTTACGTTTTTGCTTATTGAAATATTGAAAACTTCAATGGAATCTGTAATCTTAAAATTCACAACCATTTGTGGTTCGAATCCTACATCTTCAAATTCGATGGTTTTAGTTAAATAATCTTGACATGAAGAACCAATCAGAAGGATAGCTAAGACAATATATATAGTATTAAATTTCATCGTTCGTATATTTTAAAAAGTAAAAGAATAAGAAATCGCAGGAATCAAGCGAAATAGAGAGTATTGACGTAAAACTTGTCTACTTTCAAATTCTCCTGTTTCTTCGTTAAAAGTGAATTCTGTTTCTGGATTTACGAAGAATGGATTTTTGCGGTTATAGGCATTATATGCGCCTACGCTTATTTTATTTTTCCATCTTTTCTTCCCCCATGAATAATCTGCATTAATATCTGCTCTATGATAAGGTGCTAATCTATAATTACTTCGTTCTGTAACATTGTTGATTGGTGTAGGAAATCCTCCAAATCCAAAATCTTGAATATAGTAAGACAAACTAGTAGGAAAGGTATAACTATTCCCTGTTCCGTAAACCCATGTGGCACTAAAATTCCATCGATCCGATAGTTCATAAACACCTACTATTGATATGTCATGACGTCTATCGAAAGTAAATGGATACCACTCCCCGAAATTCTTATCATCGAATCTTCTCCAGCTCCAACTTAATGTATACCCTATCCATCCACTTAATTTCCCGACTTTCTTTTGAACGAATAATTCAGCACCATAGGATAATCCCTCTCCTTGAGTGATCTGTTCTTGCCAATCAACTCCGTCGAAATTAGAAGCACCCTCTTTATACGCTGAAACATTATTCATTTTTTTGTAATACCCTTCTATACTGACTTCATACCCTCCTTTAAATGTTTTAGCTGCACCTGCAGCGATTTGCCAACTCGTTTGAGGTGAAATGGCATCAGTTGAAGGCAACCATTGATCCCAAGGTAATCCAAGATTCTCATTTGTCAAGAATTGAATATTTTGTTGCATGGTTGCAAAACTGGCTTTAACCGACAATTTATTACCAAAAAGATATCTTAAGGAGATTCTTGGCTGAATGGAATGATATTGTTGTTTGTCAACCAAAAAATTAGAATAATGCAAGCCGATATTAGCTTTTAATCTTGACGTTATCTCAAAATCGTCCTCTATATATACATAGTTTTCCCAAGCATAAGTAGTGTCTTGTCCTATAATACTGTCTAATTTAAAAACCTCTTCTCCTTCTGAAATCAGTTCAAAATTGAAGAAATTTTCACCTGGAATAAAAACATGACGTGTGGTATTTGCTCCAAATCGTATAAAATGATTGGGAACAGGAATGTAATCAAAATCAATTTTTGCCGACACATCATTTATTCCGCTGACATAACCGAATCCTACGTTTGTGCCATTCTCTAATACATCGTTGACAAATTCTTCCGATGTAAAAGAATTCTCGGTTAAAAACCGATATCTTGAATAAGTGATCGCCGTATTGGAGAACAATTTATCTGTCCACAAATGATTCCAACGCAATGTCGATGTAAGATTTCCCCAGCCAAGTCCAACTTGAACTCCTTCTGACACTTTCTCTCCACCCCTTTCTTGTTCATCAGTGAATCGAGTATAAAATTGATCATCACCTGAATATGCCGATAAATAAATACGGTCCTTCGAACTGATTTTCCAATTCATTTTAGCATTCAAATCATAAAAGTAGTAACCAAGAGTACCCGTACTACCTTCTTGTTGAGCAAAAGAATAAGCGATTAAAGGCCGAGCAAGCACATCAATATAGGTACGTCTTCCCGAAATGATAAAAGCTGCTTTATCTTTCCATATTGGCCCTTCCAGTGTTAGCTTAGAAGCGACAAGACCGATAGTGCCTGAACCTTGGAATTTCTTCATGTTTCCTTCTTTCATAGAAATATCGAGTACAGAAGATAATCGTCCCCCGTATCGAGCTGGAAACCCACCTTTTATTAAGGTAACATCTTTTATCGCATCTGCATTAAACACGGAGAAGAAACCGAAAAGGTGTGATGCGTTATAAACGGGTGTTCCATCGAGTAAGATTAAATTTTGATCCTGAGAACCACCTCGAACATAAAAACCACTTTGCCCTTCGCCTCCGCTTTGCACACCAGGAAGTAACTGTATGGCCTTTAAGATATCTACTTCTCCCAAAAAAGCTGGCAACTTTTTTAATTGTGCAACAGGTACTTTAATAGAACTCATTTGAGTTTTTTCTTCAATGAGCTCTTCTGATTTTGTAGCAACAATTTCTACAGTTTGAAGTGCAGTCTCATCACTCATGGTAATATCTAGCGTCATATCTTCTCTGAGAAAAAGTGGAATGACCTGTGTTTGGTACCCTACATAGGAGACACCAAGAAAAAGTGAGTCACCAGGAACTGTTAAAGAATAAAATCCATAGGTATTGGTAACTGTACCTTTTCCAGTCCGCAAATCAGCAACATTTGCAGCAATGAGCCCTTCACCTGTGTTCTTATCTGTAATATATCCACTGATGGTATATTTTTCTTGCGAAAAAGCAATATGAACCATACATAGAAAAAGCACAGACAATAAGCATTTGTTTGTCATATCATAATTGTTTGTTCTATAACGAGAGCTAAATCGAAAATAGGTCGAAAATTCACTGAAAAAAAATAAAAGAGATGAACGGTATGTTTTTACCGACATCTCCTTTATAAATTTTGTTTTTTTTGGGTTTTAACCCATTAAAATTTTAGAGGTTATAGTTTAATTAGTCTTACCCTAAAAAAGGATAACGATAATTAGTAGGAGGATTAAAATTCTCCTTGATTGTTCGTGGAGAAACCCATCTATACAAGTTAATTATAGAACCCGCTTTATCATTGGTTCCTGACCCTCGAGCTCCTCCAAAAGGCTGTTGCCCAACAACTGCGCCTGTTGGCTTATCGTTAATATAAAAATTACCAGCTGCATTTTTCAACGCATCTGCTGTTTTTACAATAACACCTCTATCTTTTGCAAAAATTGCTCCTGTTAATGCATATGGAGAAGTTTCATCAACTAACTTCAATGTCTCTTCATATTGATCTTCATCATATACATAAATCGTTAATACAGGTCCGAAGATTTCCTCGCACATCGTTCTGTAATCAGGTTTCTTCGCTAATATAACAGTTGGTTGAATAAAATATCCCGTAGACTTATCGCATATTCCTCCAAATACTATTTCTGCATCTGAATCTTGACTTGCTTGCTCGATGTAAGCTGCTATTTTATCATAAGACTTTTCATCAATTACTGCATTAACAAAATTGCCGAAATCCTCCACAGTTCCCATAGAAATTTCATCTAGGTCAGCTTCCATATAGTCCTTCACTTCTTGCCACATACTTTTAGGAACATAAGCTCTTGATGCCGCACTACACTTTTGTCCTTGAAATTCAAAAGCTCCTCTTACCAGTGCAGTTGCTACTACTTTTGGATCTGCTGATTCATGTGCAACAACAAAATCTTTTCCACCCGTTTCACCAACAATCCTAGGATAAGAACGATAGTGATCCAAATTATTACTTATTGTTTTCCAAAGATGCTTAAACACAGCAGTAGATCCAGTAAAGTGTAATCCCGCAAATTCTCTATGCTTAAAGACGACTTCACCTGCTTCTGGGCCATCAACATACACTAAATTTATAACACCAGCAGGAAGTCCTGCTGCTTCAAAAACTTCCATAATAACCTGAGCAGAATAGATTTGTGTATCAGCTGGTTTCCACACAACAGTATTGCCCATTAAAGCCGGAGCTGCAGGTAAATTAGCTGCAATAGAAGTAAAATTAAAAGGTGTTATCGCAAAAACGAATCCTTCAAGTGCTCGATATTCTAATCGATTCCAAATACCTTCAGGTGAATAAGGTTGTTGAACATATAGTTCTTCGGCGAATTTTGCATTAAATCGAAAAAAATCAGCCATTTCGCATACGGCATCAATTTCAGCTTGAAATGCATTTTTCGATTGAGCTAGCATTGTAGCAGCATTCATTTTAGCTCTGAAAGGCCCAGCAATTAAATCTGCCGCTTTCAAAAATATTGCAGCTCTATCTTGATATGGCATTGCTTCCCAATCTGCTTTAGCCGCAAGAGCCGAGTTTATTGCTTGCGTGACATGTGACTTTTCACCTTGATTAAAATGTCCCAATACATGATCCTTTTCATGTGGAGGATGCATTGCAATTTTATGAGATGTGGTGATTTTCTTCCCACCGATCCACATAGGAGCATCAATTTCTTTGCCTTTCAACTCCTTTAAAGCAGCAACTAAAGCTTCTTTCTCAGGTGATCCAGGGGCATAAGACAATACGGGTTCATTAACAGGTACTGGAATATCAAATATTGCGTTTGACATATCTTTATGTTTATTTTCGGTTAAGGGCTTTCGCCCAAAAAATATTAAGTAATGACGACTTGTTTTGGCAATAATGCGCTGGCGTCTCCATTATTTTTCAAAATTTCACGAACAATAGAAGAACTGATGTGAGACAATGAAGGCTGACTTACTAAAAACATAGTCTCTATACCTTCACCTAAAATATTGTTCAACTGAGAAATCTGTTTTTCATATTCGAAATCACTAGAGTTTCTCAAACCTCTTACAATAAAAGATGACCCTACTTCTTTGCAAAAACGAACGGTTAATCCTTCATAATGCGCAACTTCAATTGAATCATCATCTGCAAAAACTGCTTCTAGCCATTTGATTCTTTGTTCTAAATCGAAAAGATATTTCTTTTGCGAATTAACTCCAATAGCCACAATGAGCTTATCAAACATTCGTGCTGCTCTTCTAATCAGATCTTCATGACCAGATGTAATAGGATCAAAGGAACCAGGAAATACAGCAATTTTCATAGTTTAAATGAATTTACCGCAAATATAGTATTAAGATTAGAATGATACGCAAGCATTATTATGGGAATACCTAACTTAAAAAAGAAGACGTTTGAATCCCGACTATACCAGTATCTTTTTTAAACTTTTTTTCTTTGTATGTATTTAGTTAAACTCACATTATGCAATAGAAAATCTTTTATGACCTAAACACCTCTTTAAACCCGCATCATGCATATGAGCTTTGCAATGAGGGCTAAACATACTATAAATCGGGCGATTTGAAAGATTTAACATAGCATCACTATAGTTCATCTGAAAACGCCAGCGAAGCATTGATTTTGACGTAGTTTATGCACGTAATAGATTGTCTACTGCATACTTCATGTTAACATAAAGGCTACGTCAACTTTTTGTTCACTCATCACGGTGGTGATTATGATGCATTCACAAAAGTTATTATTTCTTCTACATTTCAGGTCTAATCGCCAAATTCTATTGCATAATATGGATCAATTACTATTTGCACTCCAAAATGCCGCATATCTATCTACTAAAATGATTAATTTCTGCGTTGCATCCCATCCGAAACATCAAGTTTCGGTTCACAACTTATTTCAACTTCAAGCTCGAAATTCTTGAATAGGAAAGAACAATTATTCATTCGTTACATCTTTGGATTTGACTGGGTTTTCCGCCATGAAGTTAATCATTTTATTAACGTTGTTAAAAGCGACGTTTTGAAATACAAATAAGTATAAGAGAAAAAATGCTAAGATTTCGTTAAAACATTTTTCACATGAAACATTTTGATTTCAAAAATCGGTTATTTTCATGTTGAGTGCGCCATTTTTAGTATTTTGCGCATCGTTTTTTATGAAATCACTTAAATTAAAAATAGATCCAATGAAATTATTTACGTTAAACGTATCTACAACAAAAGTATTCACTAGTTTAATTGTTGCTTTATTCCTTTCTTTTACAGTTGTTCATGCACAAGAAGCAGAAGGAGAAAAGAAAATCACAGCAACTTCTGTTTACAATGAGGCATTAGCACTTTTAAAAGCAAAAGATTTCGAAGCGGGGTTACCTTTAATGAAACAAGCGATTGAATTAGCTACTACAGAAGAGAATGAAAAGGTTCTTAAATTAGCAAAGAAGAATGCATCTAAGGCAAGTTATAGCCTAGGTAAAGCTAAATATAAAGCAAAAGCATATGATGAAGCAATGGCTTTATACAAAGAAGGATTAGGTTATGATAGCTTAAACGTAAGTAACATTGCAGGTATGGGAGCTGTGTTAAAAAAACAAGGCAAAGCACTTGAAGCTACAGATTATTTAGTCCAATCCGCAATGATGTACAAAGAAAAAGGGAAAACTCAACGAGTTGATAATACAATGAAGTCCTTGAATTCGATGACTGGAAAAGCCTATACAACAGATAAGTTTGACGAAGCAATTATGATTGGTGAAAAAGCTTTAGCTGTTGGAGAGCATGCTTCTATTTCATATTATCTTTCAAGATGTTACCTAGAAAAGGGAGATAAAGAAAAAGCTTTAGAATTAGCTAGTAAGGCTGTGGAAATAGGGACGAAAGAAGAGAAAATCGAAGATAAATACTATATCGCACAAGCAAAAGCATATGCTGCCTTAGGAAAAAAAGCCGAAGCAATTGCAGCATACGAAAAAGTAACGGGTGAAAAATACCTTGAGCAAGCGCAATACCAGATTGGGCAACTTAAAGGGTAATTACTTAGAAAAAAATATATTTATAAAGCTCAATTGCTTTCGCAATTGGGCTTTTTTATGCAAAATCCATACATAAAATGAAACCAGTCATTATATTGGGTAGTGAACGAAAACAAGGAAATACATATACTGTGGTTAAAGACTTATCGACCCAGCTCGATTGTCCTATAATTGATCTGCTTGATTATAATATAGCTCGTTACAACTATGAAGGAACGTATAGTTCTGATGACGAATACATCGCACTTATGGATGAATGCACACGTTTATATGATACTTTTATTTTTGCCACACCAGTATACTGGTATGCAATGAGCGGACTTATGAAAATATACTTTGATAGAATAACCGATCTATTAAAAACGCATAAGTCAATTGGTCGTCGACTCCGTGAAAAAAACATGGCTGTATTATCTAATTCGAATAGCAGCAATCTGGGAGATGCATTCTGGCTTCCATTCGAACATTCAGCAGAATATCTAGGGATGAACTTTCTTTCATCTATTCATACTTATGAAGATAAGAATCACCAAGAACAACTAAAAACGTTTATCCAAGAGATCCAATTAAATAGTAGGAAAACTACTTGATAAAAGATCTCGAAACATTTATATCAATTTCTAAGAAACTTTTCTATTAAGAGAAAGTTTATTTTTTTTATTTTGACTGCAAAAGAAAAACATGACATTAGAAGCGTTTAATCAACTGAAGTGGAATACCATCAAAGAATATGAAGATATTACTTACCGAAAATGCAATGGAGTAGCAAGGATTGCATTTAATCGACCAGAGGTTCGAAATGCCTTTCGTCCTACAACGGTTTTTGAATTGTATGAAGCCTTGGAAGATGCGCGTCAAGATGAGGAGATAGGAGTCATTCTTTTATCAGGTGAAGGGCCTTCTCCGAAAGATGGTGGTTGGGCTTTTTGTTCAGGTGGCGATCAAAGAGTAAGAGATAAAGCAGGATATCGGGGGAAAGATGGTGTTCATCGTTTGAATATTTTAGAAGTTCAGCGCTTGATACGATTTATGAATAAAGTAGTTATTGCTGTGGTTCCAGGATGGGCTGTAGGAGGAGGACACAGCTTACATGTAGTGTGCGACATGACAATTGCAAGTGAAGAACATGCCATATTCAAGCAAACTGATGCAGATGTTGCAAGTTTTGATGGTGGTATGGGGTCAGCATATCTTGCGAGACAAATTGGACAGAAAAGAGCAAGAGAAATATTTTTCGTTGGAAGAAACTATTCTGCACAAGAGGCATATGAAATGGGCATGGTGAATGCAGTTGTTCCGCATGCTGAACTGGAGAAAGTGGCCTATGAATGGTCGCAAGAAATTTTATGGAAATCACCTACAGCGATCAAAATGTTAAAATATGCCTTCAACTTAATTGATGACGGTCTTATTGGTCAGCAGATTTTTGCAGGTGAAGCAACTAGACTGGCATATGGCACGCCTGAAGCTGAAGAAGGACGAAATGCATTTCTTGAGAAAAGAAGACCTGATTTTAATACCGTAAAAAGATTTCCTTAGTCAATATGGAAGATTTAACCAAAAGAATTTTAAGGTTAGAAGAAGCCTCTTCAGTACTTGAACCAACAGCTTCAACAAGAGAAGCTTGGATGGAAGAGGTCTTGACATATGCCCATCGATTTATTGATCGAATGGAAAATGAAAAAGCGTTTATTGAAGAATATCAAACGGATAACGCATTTGAGGAGATTGATTTTAAGGAGAAAATCTCTATGGAAGAAGCGCTACAATTTCTGGATCAACATGTTGATTCAATTGGTTTAAATCCTGCTAGTGGTGGTCACATAGGATATATTCCTGGTGGTGGAATTTATCCTACAGCTATGGGCGATTTTCTTGCTGCAATTACCAATCGATATGCTGGGATATTCTTTGGGGGACCGGGTGCTGTAAGACTCGAGAATAGTTTGATAAGATGGTTATGTCAATTAATTGGGTTTCCCCAAAATGCTCATGGCAATTTGTGCTCAGGTGGCTCTATTGCTAATTTGATTGCTATTACAACTGCTCGAGATAAAAAAGGCATCACATCAAAAAAAGTCGATCAAAGTGTTATATATGTAACGGATCAAACACATCATTGCGTTCAAAAAGCTATTCGGATTGCGGGACTTAATGAATCCATACTGCGATATGTTCCAATGGATGATCGGTTTAAAATGGATATAGAGGTTTTAGAATCTTTACTAAAAGAAGATAAAGAAAAAGGTCTCATTCCGTTCTTAATTGTTGGTTCGGCAGGAACAACTGATACTGGATCAATAGATCCCTTGGATAAAATGGCTGATCTTGCAAGAATATATAATTGTTGGTTTCATGTTGATGCAGCATATGGCGGTTTTTTTGTCATGATAGATGAGCTCAAAGATCGATTCAAAGGAATGGAACGGGCAGATAGTGTAGCAATAGATCCACATAAAGGTTTATTCCTATCCTACGGACTAGGCGTTATTTTGATAAAAGATAAAAAAGCAATGTATGACACCCACTTCTATAAAGCATCTTATATGCAAGATGCTCAAGAACGTTTTGATGAAATCTCTCCAGCAGATGTAAGCCCTGAGTTAACCAAACACTACCGAGGATTAAGATTGTGGCTTTCACTAAGACTTTTTGGGCTTGACCCATTTAAAAAATGTCTTGAAGAAAAATATGCCTTAGCGCTCTATTTCGAAAAAGAAGTACAAAAAATAGGTTTTGAAACAGGAGGAGAACCCGAATTAAGTGTTGTCCTCTATCGATATAAAAACACAACTGATAAAAACAAATTCAATAAATTATTAACGGAAGAAATTCACAAAGATGGACGCGTATTCCTTTCATCAACCACTCTTAATGGAGAGGAATGGATGCGCGCAGCAATCTTAAGTTTTCGAACGCACAAGCGGACAATTGATCTTTGTCTTGACATGTTAGCAGATTGTGTATTGCGCGTTAAAAAACGGCTTTAACCTGCTTTATATAAAAAAACAAAGCTGTTTAAAAATTTATCTATATCTGTATTGACGGAATGTTCAAATTCAGTCATTACCTGTATCATATACAATCGATCAGATTTTATAATTGCTCTGGATTTTATGGAATAATCTTCACCTATGTGAATCACCCATTGTTCAAAATCCTCTCCATTATGAATAAAGGATGTTTGGTAAATTTTTTCAGCAGCATTTTCTACATGAGAAGCGTCAATAAATCCTTGTAAAACCTCTTTTTGCAGAGCGATACTATCTGAATGAAAAGTGTTTTCAGGATAAGGAATAACTAATATTTGATATAAGTAATTGTGATGTTTTTCTGGGGCTAAAATTCCATATGAAATAATACGTTGTAAGCCTATATCAGTCATAGCTTCATTATTCTTATTGACTAATGGATAAGGAGTTTCAACAGTAAACCCCAGTGAATCAACGGTAAAAGACTTCCATTCTTGACTGAAACAGAAAAGAGGAAGAGCAAAAAAGATAAAGACGTATTTCATATAGTTAGATAACGTGATTTTTTATCGAAATGTCACACAACAAATGTATTTATTTTAGCATTTAAATATGTGGCTAGAAGAATTTACATGTTAGTAAATTTGATGACGTAAAAAATGATATGTTTGTAAAAATAACAAGTCAAATGAGAATCTACTATTTATGCCTTTTCCTATTCCTTTTTTCATGTAAGTCTGACACTATAGATTCTTCCCAAACTGGAGAAGAAGAATATTTCGAAGATTATGTTTCCCCCTCCAATAAGTGGGGATACATTGATCCATCAGGCAATATAGTTATAGAAAAGAAGTTTGATGATTTAAGACCGTTCAAGAATGGGCTTGCAAGGGCCAATTTAAATGGGAAATGGGGGTTTATTGACAAAACAGGTAGTGCAATTATAGCGCATGAATACAGAGGCACCTACCCTTTTAAAGAAGACTTGGCACGAATTCAAAATTTTGAAAAGGAATATGGCTTCATTGATAAAAGTGGAAAAATGATCATTCCAGATACATTTGATTTGGTATTTGATTTTAATAGCGGGCGTGCTAGGGCGAAAAAAGATGGGATTTACGGCTATATAGATACAAAAGGTAAGTGGGTTATAGATGCGAAATTTAAAAAATGTTCCAATTTCGAAAATGGTGTAGCAAGGGTATATCAATATGGTAAAGTCGGTGTTATAAATGAAGAAGGGCAATTTGAAATACCGTTTGAAGATGGAAATGAAAAAATGTGGGCTTCTGAAGGTTCCTATATACGAGCAAAGAAAAATGGGAAGTATAGATTTTATGATTTACAAACTAATAAAGTTGTTCTTGATGGATTAACTAATGCCATTGATTTTAAAGATGACTTGACTGCAATTCAAGAGAAGGAGGGCATGTGGAGTATCGTAGATAAGGAATTCAATCAATTGTTTGAAGTGTCTGCAGATAAAGTTAAATATGCTGGAAATGAAAAGTGGATAGTAATTAAAGAAAAAAAATATAGCCTTTATGACATGAGCGGAAAGCTAATGACATCAGAACCGTATGACATGATCTACGAATTTAATGACGGGTATGCGCCATTTGAGAAGTATGGAAAGTGGGGGTATTTAAACGAAGAAGGATCGGTCATAAAAGATCCAGTTTTACCATTAGCATGGGAGTTTAATGAAGGATTTGCACGCGTCATTCATAAAGGATACATAGGATACATTAATAAAGAAATGAAATTAGCGTTTGACGAAGGATTTATTGACGCTCATAATTTTTCTGAGGGCTTAGCACATGTGCAATAATACTCAACTTGATTCTAATATAACTCCCTTAAAACAGTATCTTTGCGGAGCAAAAATAAAATCAAAATTAAAATAAAGAAATATGAAATATGACATCATAGTTGTAGGAAGTGGACCTGGTGGATATGTTGCAGCAATAAGAGCATCACAGCTTGGGAAGAAAGTTGCAGTAGTTGAAAAAGAAAATCTAGGAGGTGTATGCTTAAACTGGGGATGTATACCGACAAAAGCCTTATTAAAAAGTGCTCAAGTATTCGAATATGTTTCACATGCATCGGATTATGGAATAAAAGTTGGGAAGCCAAAAGCTGAATTTTCCAATATGGTAAAACGTTCAAGAGACGTGGCAGCAGGCATGAGTAAAGGAGTTCAGTTTCTTTGTAGAAAGAATAAAATTGACGTTTTAGATGGATATGGTAAGTTACTTCGTGGTAAAAAAGTAGAAGTTGAGCTTAAAGGAAAGAAGACGGTATATGATGCTGATGCGATAATAATTGCAACAGGAGGAAGAGCAAGAGAATTACCTAATCTTAAAATTGATGGTAAAAAGATTATAGGATATAGAGAAGCTATGACACTTGAAAAAATGCCAAAGAAAATGGTAGTAGTGGGAGCTGGTGCAATTGGTGTTGAATTTGCTTATTTCTATAACTCAATAGGAACTGAAGTCACAATTGTAGAATACATGGACCAAGGTTTATTGCCAAGAGAAGATGCTGATGTTTCAAAAGAGTTGACAAAAATATTCAAAAAATCAGGTATTAATGTTCTATCTAATTCTTCCGTTGAAGAAGTTAAAACAAGTGGAAAAGGATGCAAAGTGTCTGTAAAAAGTAGGAAGGATGGCAAAATGCAGGAAATAGATTGCGATGTAGTACTTTCTGCCGCAGGAGTAACAGCTAATATTGAAAACATAGGGCTTGAAACTTTGGGAATCAAAACAGATAGAGGTTTGATCCAAGTGAATGCATATTATGAAACCAATGTTAAAGGCATTTATGCCATAGGTGATGTAGTTCCAGGTGCAGCCTTGGCTCACGTAGCAAGTGCAGAAGGAATCATCTGTGTAGAAAAAATAGCTGGTGAAAATCCTGAACCTCTTGATTATGGTAATATACCATCATGCACCTATTGTTCTCCTGAAGTCGCTAGTGTAGGTATGACTGAAAAAGCAGCAAAAGAAGCTGGATACACTTTAAAAGTTGGAAAATTCCCATTCTCCGCTTCTGGTAAAGCTAGTGCTGCTGGGGCAAAAGAGGGATTTGTAAAAGTCATATTTGACGCGAAGTATGGAGAATTTTTAGGCGCTCACTTTATAGGAGCAAATGTAACCGAAATGATTGCTGAAGTTGTTGCAGCTAGACGTTTAGAAACAACCGGCCATGAAATTATTAAAACTGTGCACCCTCACCCTACTATGAGTGAAGCTGTTATGGAAGCTGCAGCTGCAGCTTACGGCGAAGTTATCCATTTATAAAAATACATAACTTCTCCATAAAAAAGGGGCGTTCTTTCAAGAACACCCCTTTTTTTATTCCATCTTTTGCTCCTATACACGATATATCACATCACTTTTGTCATCTTAAAATGAGGAATTCCTACTTCCTCAAACTTCTTCCCTACTTTCTTGTACCCCAATTTCAAATAAAAATCAACTGCAACTTCCCTTGCACTTAATTCCATCTTCTCAAAGCCCATTTGCCTTGCTAAGCCCTCACTGTGTTCAACTAACATCTTCCCTATTCCCTTTCCCTGTAAACTAGGATCTACTGCTACTTGACGCATCTTCACAACTTTATTATCCACTTGTTTTAATACCAATACTGCAACCAAATCACCATTTTCATTTACACCTACTAAATGTTTCTGATTCCATTCCTTACTTAAATCCTCTGTTGTAAATGACAGCCCCAATGGTTCTCTTAACACTTTAGTTCTCAATTGAATGGACACATCATACAATGGACTTGCAAAATCTACTAAAAAATAAGATATCTTCATTACAGATTTTTTTTACAAACGTAAGAAAAGTATATTCCTTTAGCGGACTTATAGTATATCTAGTTATTAAAATTGACTAATAAATTATAGCAGTTGTTATTGTGAGCATCCGAATAGCCTATTATTGAATGTTTGTTTCTTGTTTTAAATTTCGTAAGGATAGAAATCAATACACTGCTGATAATGTTGCTGTTAGAAAATATCGATTTGTAATCAAAAGTCTTTTCACGTTTAATACCATTTCAATTCTAGAATTTCGGTTATATATTCTATTCACAAATAGATAGGTTAGACATCTAAAATAAAAGAATAACCTTAGCTACTTCGAAATTTTCCAAGAAAAAAATAATTTATTGTATGAAGAATTTATACAACAATTTAGAAATTAAAAGGTATTTAACGTTGGGTGGGTTGATGCAATATTTTATTTCAGTAAGTATATCATTGGTACTTTTTTACTATTGCCGTAAAAAGTTTCAAAAGGTCTAACCTTGCATAAAAATCGTCTAAGTTATTCACTTAACTTGGTGTTTTCGTCAGTCTAATCATTCGTTTTCAGTCCCTCGAAATTTGCTCTAAATCTACCCGCATTAGCCGCAAATTTCGGTTATTTTACTGCTCGGACAATTATTTCGGGCGAATCCCTTTTTAGATAAAGAGAATATGAATAATATCAATTAAACTGTTGGTGCTACATCCAAATTATAAATAGGTAAAGTAACATCTAAAATAAAAGAATAACCTTAGCTACTTCGAAATTCTAAAAGGAAGAAATTACATGGCAATGTAAAAAAATATATGAGTTAAGAAAGTTAACAAACATTAAGAAAGACTTAACAGATGTATTGCAACAACTTATTCCTATATTTCGTCATATAGGTGTAAGTATGTAATAAGCATATACAAACAAATTAAGTGAGAGTTTTAGCGAGATTAAAGACAAAGGTTTTTAATCTCGTTTTTTTATGACTTGTTATTGAACGATGGGAATAACACTTTCACTGATTGCACCAAAAATTCCAAGACCATTGTCTACATTAGAATAAATTTCGACGGGTTTGATAAAGTTTCTAGATGAATTTTTATACAATTCAATAGAACGGAAATATTTATACATATCTTCATTGACCGTAATCAAACGAATTTCAGCATTTTCAAAATCATCTTGAGAAATATCTGATGTACTGAAAGTTGAGTTTATATTTCCACTAAGGTTATTAGAATCTTCAAGAAAAATCTTTTCTTGAACTTGTGTCTCTTCAGGAAGTATATTGTCTGTTCTACTGTCTTTACTTGTAATTTCGACATTACTTAATATTCCAGAAGAATTTCTTCTAAGCATTTCCCAGATAAAGTAACTATTATCATCTTCATTATCAATATTGATTTCAAAATTCGACTCGTCATCAGTAGTTCCCGTAAAAACAACTTCTCCTCTTATTGCCTTTGGCATATATGCCGTAGCAGAAATATTATCATATGTATTATGAATGACTTCTATAGAATATTCTCCACCATACTTTGCTATATGCTTTTGAGAAGCATACATACCGTTTCCTTTATACACTAGTTTTTCAGGAAGTACAAATTCAGGACAAATTAGGTAGACATCAGCATTTCTTACCCAATCTATTTGGTCTTCTTTATCAAATAAATTCCGAGTCGTGCTAAGTTCTACTTCTATCGTGTCATTGACCAAAAGAATGCCATTCATCACCATTTTTGTTTTGCTATTCGCATCAACTTTCAACGAGCTGTCACAAGACAAAAACGCAACAAACGTCAAAAAAACAAAATATATAGGGGGTGATAACTTCATCTTCCCAAATCTACAAATAAATAATTGTCTTCGCAACGATTATTACCATCAAATTTGAGAAAAAAGTTGTTTTTTAAGGAAACTGTAAAAACGTTTACTATTCAATAAGTATCAATTACTTACATTGAATATCTTCAATGTAAAGTTGTTGATCTTCTATACGGTATTCTAAAGAAAACAATACCACCAACTCTTCTAATGCTTCTTTCAATGATGCATCCCGGAATTGGCCTGTATATTTACAAGAGGAAACAGATGCATTCAGATGAACAGTTAGCCCAGCGTAAGCTGCAAGATCATGAATCACTTCTTTCACTTTTTTGTTTTCGTACTTCTTATTAAAAAGAGCAACTTTAGAAGGTGAAGATTCAACTTTCTTTAGTGCATTATTTCTGAAAGATAACATTTCGCCTTTAGTCAGCACTATTGATAGATCACCATTAGAAACTTTAACTTTCCCATCTCGAACCCATATTTCTTTTTCATCTTGTTGTACATAGAAAGAGGTTCCAAGAACAGTTATTTCATATTGGTCAAACTGAACTTTGAATGGATGCAGTTCATCATGATGTATATCAAAAAATGCATTCCCATTCAATGCTACTGTTCGTTCGTTTGAAAAAGTATTTTCAGAATACTTTATAGAGGCATTATCCTCTAATCTTACTTCTGTTCCATCAGGTAAAAAAGCATATTGATACGTAGAGGTAGGATTCTTTGTGAAAACATAAATCAAAACAACCATAAGGGCTATAAATACAGTTGAAAGAACCAGCAGTTTATAGGTTCTTTCCTTTTTATCAACTTGATCAAAAGTCGATTCTGGAAGCTCCCCATCAAAGGATTTGTATTGTTCAAATGCTGGTGTGTTCTGCTCTAAAAATTGTAGATCAGCTATAAATGACGTATGTCCAGATTCCTCCGTTAAAAAAGTCTCTATTTCCTTTTTTTCGGAAACCGTTAATTTCGAAAATGGCTTCTCAGCCAACAACTTAAAAATTCTATTTTCCACTATTCATGTCTAGTTCCATTAACTAAACGTATCATTTTCTCTATACCCCCAAAAAAAATAAAACTCAAAGTCAAAAAAATATTGAATACCTGCAAATTGTCATAATAGGCACAAGAATAGGCCTAGTTAAAGTTAAATTTTACATTTAAAAAAGGCAATATTGGAAATAATCCAATTTGCCTTGCTTCAAACTCATTATTTGCCTCATCATTTTGTAAATAAACGATATATGGATTCAAACGATTATAGACATTGTAAAGCCCCATATCGATAGTTATTTTTATATCATCTGAAATCTCCTTTTTATAGGTGGCACTTAAATCCAAACGGTGATAATCTGGCATTCTAAAATTATTGCGTTGAGAAAAATCAAGAACAGGTTCACCATCTATCGTAAGAAACTCTGTAATTGCAAAAGTTGTCGCTTGACCAGTTCCATAAATCCAATTACCTCCTACTGTCCAATTTTCTCGTAATCTGTACTGAAGTAAAATATTCACATCATGTCTTCTGTCGTATCTGTAAGGAAATGGATTCCCTCTGTTAATATTATCAAATTGCCTATTCGAGAATCCATAAGCATACGATGCAGATAGACGAAATTGTGGAGAAATGTAAGATCCAAAAACATTCAGACCATAGGACTCTCCTTTTCCCAACTCTACTCGATCTTCCCAGTCTCGTACATTATTAATTATAGGAATAAAAGTAGCCTTCGTTATAACCGGATTAAACAAAGGTGATGCGCTTGTATAATCTATTAAATTATTAAATTGTCTATAGTACATATTACTACTTGTTATGAAATGTTTATTCCATTTGTGCCGCACACTAATATTGTAATTAGTACTTTCTTCAGGTTGAATTTTTTCCGTTGAGGGAAGCCATAAATCAGTTGGCAAACCTGTTCCAGGATTAACCAACAAATGGACAAATTGAGTCATTTCACTGTAGGATAGCTTAATGTCTGTTCGATCAGACAAATAAATATCTGCACTCAATCGAGGTTGAAAAGAATTAAAATCAACATCCTCTACTACAAATCTTGAGAAATGAAATCCCGCAGTTAACTTAAAATATTGAGATAAATCAATTTCATCTTGTAAATAAATAAAGGTTTCTACAGCATTTATTCCTTCAGTAAAATTCAGATTAATATCATCAATAATCGAATCTCGAGAGATTATACTTGGGGAATATTCATGCCAAGACCTTCCTCCTCCAAACGATATTTTTTGGGTTTCACTTGCTTTGTATTCCCAGTCTGTTCTTAGATTATCATCATCAATTGTAGAAACTGATAACACATCTAAAGAACTAAAAATAGAAGTGTCTATTGTTGTTGTTAACAGCTGATTAGAAGAAAGTGAACTTAAATCATATTCTACTGTACTGACTGAAATCGAAAATTGCAATTTTTCATTTACGACTTGATTAAACAGCATATTGTATAATCGGTTTCTCCATTGAATTGAATTATCGGTAAATGCTTGGATATTTTCATCTTCAATCGTTGTTTCCAGTTGATTTCCAAATCCTAATTTATCATTTCCTAAAAATGCTCCTACAGAAATAGAACTGTTCTTCGTGAGATTATGATGCAATTTTAATTTAAGATCGGCGTATCTAAATTCTGTATTTAATATATCAAAATAATTTTGGACTATCGGTTCTAGAATTCTATTGATATACGATGTCCTGCTCGATAATAGATAGCTGGTTCTACCTTTAGAAATAGGGCCCTCTACATGAAAACTTGCACCCAACAATCCCATCGTCGCACTTGCTTGGTGTTTGAATTTGTTACCATCTTTTGTTTTTACATTGATAACGGAAGATAATCTTCCGGCATATTTACTAGAAAATGCACTTGTTTCTAAATCAACAGAATTTACTGCGTCGCTGCTAAAAATACTAGTTAAACCTAGAAGGTGATTCGCTTCATAAATAGGGACTCCGTCCATTAATATGAGATTTTGGTCGGGACCTCCACCTTGAACGAGTATATTACCTTGTACTTCTCCGCCCGATTGAATTTCTGAAAGCAACTTGATGGATTGCAGAATGTTATTTTCACCTAAAATACCAGGATTAGATACCATTAAGGATTTTTCAACTTCCCCATCTATTTGCCTAATAGAAGATAGTGAATCAGAAGGTTTTATGACAATATTGGGCAGTTTAAATGACTGTACTAAATCAAGATTGATCCTTCTCTTATTTTCTGAAAATCCCGTAATAATCTCAGCTTCATATCCTATGTAGGAAACTCGAATAAGTTGATTTTTCGATGTAACTTTAATGGAATAATATCCGAATTCATTCGTTTCTGTAACCGTATTTCTAGAAGCATTATAAATTGTTGCTCCTATCAATGATTCTCCATTGCTTTTATCTCTTATATAGCCATCAATCCAAAAATCCACTTCCTCACTTTTGGACGGAATTAAAAGAATTTTATTATTAAACTCTATATAATCAATTTCTAATTGTTCTTGCAATTCATTCATGAATTGCTTGAATGTGAGATTCTTAGAAGAGAGGTAAACAACAGCATTTGCATCAATAGCAGATGACGAATAACTGAAAGAGACTTGGCTTATTTCTTGAACATTAGCTAATAAGGATTGAACGGTTCCAGTTTTTTCATTTAAAATTAAGACTTGATCAAAGTCTATTCCTTTTTGGGCTTGAAGCCCAAAGAAAAGGAGATTAAATAAAAATATGAGGACGATTTTTTTCACTTTTCAGGTCTCGTTATAAAAAAACAAAAGCCTAAAATAGTTACTTTATATCGACATTCGTAATAGCTTCTAAAATTTCTACAATTTCTTCTAAACTGTTGTTTTCAAATGAACTTGTAATCAGAATATCAGAAGTATTTTCACCATCGATCCTTAGGCTTGTACCATGTAAACGATTCACATCAGCTAAAACGTTGGTCAAAGGTGTATTTTTATAAGTCAATGCATGAGTTCTCCAATAATCGATAAGCTGACTATCTTCTTGAACCTTTACACTTATCTCATCCGTTACTTCACAGAGCTGCCCAGCAGTTAACTTCGTTTCTTTTCCATCCTTGTCAAAGCGAATAGTGCCTTCGTGCATGTAAATGGTTGTTTTTAAATCTGATGTCTTAACATTAAACGACGTCCCTAAAACAGTGATTTCACCATGATGGGTCTCGATTATAAATGGAGTTTTTTGTTTTTCTACATCGAAGAATGCTTCACCTTCTAGTTTTAGATAATTCTCTTTATTGTGATAGGTGATGTGCGTCTCTTCATTCATAGAAATCTGGGTGCCATTTTCGATAGACAATTGCTTCTGGGTCTCTGCATAATATGAAGTATGTTCTGCTTTAGGCTTTAAACCTATATAAACACCTGCTGCTAATAAAAGACCAAGAAGAACGTAAAGAACATATTTCAATGGTTTACTATTCGTTACCTGACGGTCTTGAATACGATTTAAGTTTGCAGAAAGTGCTTGTTCTACATCATATGACTTATAGTGTTGAAGTTCATTAGAATGATCATGAATATCAAGCATCTCTTGAAGCACTTTTGCATTATCTATCCCCTCTTTTTTCCATTGCTCTAGGTGACCGAATTCTTCTTCAGAAGAAGCGGTGCCAAATAGCTTGGAAAGGAAATCATGTACTGTCATTAATTTAATTTATCTCTTAGTAATTTTAGTCCTCGTATCACTTGGTTTTCTACAGTTTTTGGTGAAATCTTTAAATGTTCAGCAATTTCGATGTAAGATAGCCCATTCATCTTACTCAACATGAAAATTTGACGACATTTGGGGGGTAATTGGTTTATTGCACGGTGTATTTTCTCTATGCGGACATATTTTTCTGCTTCATCATCTACATCATAGCGCAAAAGCTCATTAATCCGAACTTTATCTGCATGATCGTCCATCATTTTATTTCTTCGAATATATTCCAGCACTTTATTCTTCGTAGACGTAAATAAATAAGATTTTATACCTACTCCTATTTCAATTTTTTTCCTATTACGCCACAAATTAAAAAATACATCTTGTACAACATCTTGCGCTACATCGTCATCTTTAACGTAATTAAAGGCAAAGTTAGTTAATGGATTAAAATACTGTCGAAACAGCTCTTGATATGCTTCTTTCGAAAAAATAGTCGTTTTGTTTAAGTAAGGAATACTGAAGTTGACATTTTCATGGCTTCTTCGAATTCGTGAAGCTTAAAATTCGGAATTTCCTCTTTTTTTCCAAAATATTCTACAAGATTCTCTGTAGCCATATTCCCTACAAGCTCATCTTTAGCCATGGGACACCCGCCAAATCCTTTTATAGCGCCATCAAATCTTCGACACCCAGCCTCATATGCTGCAATAATTTTCTTTTGCCAATTATCTGGTCTAGTATGCAAATGAGCTCCGAAAACTAACTCTTCATATTGTGGAATCAATTTCGAAAATAAATAATAAATACTTGTAGCATTAGCTACACCAATAGTATCACTTAATGCAAAAATACCTATATCTAATTCTTTAAGTTTATCTACCCATTCAAAGACAATCTCTGCATTCCAAGGATCGCCATAAGGATTACCAAAGCCCATAGAAATATAGATAACCAATTCCTTATCAGCTTTTACCGTAATTTCTTGAATCTTCTTTACACGTTCAAGAGACTCTGCTATAGTAGAATTTGTATTACGAAGTTGAAATGTTTCCGATATTGAAAACGGATACCCTATGTAGGAAATCTTATCATATTGAGTGGCATCATTCGCCCCTCTTTCATTAGCAGCAATTGTCAGTAATTTTGTGGGACTTTCGTCCAAATTTACCCGCTGGATCAATTCATGTGTGTCGCGCATTTGTGGAATCGCTTTGTGAGAAACAAATGAGCCACAATCTATAACATCAAATCCTACTCTTAAAAGTTGCTGTAGATAAGCCAATTTCTTTTCTGTAGGAATAAACTCATGTATTCCTTGCATGGCATCTCTAGGACATTCAACAATTTCTAGCATAGGTGTAAAATTAGCCTATAATAATAAATAAACATACTAATCTGCATATTTAAGCGCTTTTTGTCAACAGAATAGAATATTCTATGTTATTTTGTTTTCAACAATTGAATTTGAAAAAAAATGAATAAAGATTTAAGTACACTTATAGGTTTTTTACTTTTTCTGTTAGGGTTTATCGCGTTAAGCTTATCCCTAGTAGGGTTAAACCTAAAGATCTTTTCTGTATTTGAATTATTGCCAAGTCCTATGCCATTTTTACTTAAGATCTTATTAATCATTGCAGGAATTGTTATGATCTACATCTCCAAAGTTGAGGTAAAAAGCGACACTAGAAGTTAGGCTTTCTTTTTTCTAAAAACGCTTGCACACCTTCCTTGCTTTCTGGACTTCCCATTGTTCTTCCAAACGCCTGCGCTTCGTATAAAAACCCATCCATTTTTTCATCAAAATGAGCCCGTACACATCGGATTGTTTCTTCAATTGCTAACGGTCCTTTTTTAGCTGTTTTCTGAATAATTGACACACACTTTTCAAGTGCTGCTTCTGGCTCCAATACATAATTTACAAGACCATAAGTAAAAGCTTCTGAAGCATCAATCATATCTCCAGTAAGAAGTAATTCCATTGCTTTGGATTTCCCTATCAATTCAATCAGCCTTTGCGTTCCTCCATACCCAGGTATTAAACCCAAATTGACTTCAGGTTGGCTAAATTTTGCATTGGGAGTTGCAATTCTTAGATGACAAGCCATCGCCAATTCATTTCCTCCCCCTAAAGAAAAACCATTAACTAGCGCGATTACTGGTACAATGAATTCTTCAATGCGCGCATAGGTTTTCTGACCAAAAAGAGATAAATTAAGACCATCTTCAACCGTCAAAGAAGGGAATTGAGTAATATCGGCACCAGCGGCAAAAGCTTTTTCACCACTTCCCGTTATGATGACCCCTTTTAAATCATCATATGCTTTAAATCCTTCAAAGAAAAAATCATGTAATCCTTCCATCACAGGTGCATTTATAGCATTCAAAGCTTTTGGTCTATTGATCGTGATGTGAGCAATTCTATCTTTAAAATCAATCAATAAAGGAGTCTCCATATTCTATTTATTTTTTGGTCACAAAGATAGACGAATTTCATAGAGACCCAGTGGAAGTCAAATGAAATAATTCTTAAATAGGCTTTATGAAAGAATAGAAAATTCATATCAGGATTCAGAAAACAATTACATGTGCGTTACCGATGGTAGCGATTGCGCAACAGCGCAAGTCCGTGCGACTGCATATAGCGCAGCAAAGGACCGACCATAGGGAGTTGCGAACGTAGGGCATCCACCACCTTTTGGTTGTGGATGAACGCCCACTTACTACTTTCCATGAACATTTTTACTCGTATCTTGTCAAAAGGAAAGCATATATTTAACCCGAATTACGTAAAAGAACTTCGCTATGAATTCTGAAATGCCGAAGAAATAACAACTTTTGTGAATGAATCACGGTCACCACTATATTGAGTAAACAAAAGTTGGCATAGCCTTTATTTCAAAGACAATTTAGGTCATAATAGATAATCTATTACATAATTCGGCTTTAACACTCTAAAAGATGCATATGTCCAAATGGAATCATTTAAATGAAGACGGTAATCCACAGATGGTGGATGTTTCCAACAAAAACAATACGACGCGAACAGCAATAGCAGAAAGTCGCGTCATCTTGCCCAAAGAGGTTTTTGAAAAATTACAAGCTCAAGATTTCACAACAAAAAAAGGCTCCGTTTTTCAAACAGCTATTCTCGCGGGGATCATGGCAGTTAAAAATACATCACAACTTATACCGCTTTGCCATCCTCTACCTTTGAGTAAATGTACTGTTGATATTAAAACTGGAAAAGATTACACTATTTTAATAGAATGTACGGCGAAAGTTGAAGGTAAAACAGGAGTTGAAATGGAAGCATTAACTGGGGCTAGTGTTGCAGCTCTCACTATATATGATATGTGTAAAGCGCATTCCCATGACATCGTCATCTCACAAACTCAACTCGTCCACAAATCGGGCGGTAAATCTGATTACAATAGAGGCTAAATGAAAATTGCAGCTATCATATTGTCAGCTGGAAAGTCATCGCGAATGACTGGATTTAAACAATTACTTTCTTATCAAGGGCAACCACTGATCCTACGACTAGTGCATCAACTTCAATCATTGAACATCGATAAAATTATATGCGTAACTGGAAAACTTGAGAAAGAAATAAAAGATATATTACCCCATGATGGTATTATTTTTGCGCATAACGAACGATACGAGAACGGTATGCTTTCGAGCTTGCAATGCGGTTTAGAAATACTACAAAACAATGATTTTGAAGCTGTTCTAGTCTGTTTAACAGATCAGCCATTAATTGCAACAGACCACTATTCACATCTCATAAAAGAAAGCCAAAGTGAAGATTTTTCAATAGTTAGTTCGGCTTTCAATGAAACTTTTGGCCCTCCAGTTGTATTTAAAGCTTGTCATTTTAAAGAAATTTTGAAGGCAAAAGGAAAATCTGCAAAGCACATTATAAAAAACAATGTTTCAAACTTGAAAACAGTTTTTTGTGCTGAAGCAGGAATAGACATAGACACTGATGAAGATTACCATACTTTATTAAAAGAACATGAGTAAAAGATATTCCAGACATACTCTCCTTAAAGAAATAGGCAAAGAAGGTCAAAAACTATTGTCAGAATCCACTGTGGCGGTTATAGGTTGTGGTGGACTTGGGAATATAGCGGCAGCCTACCTAGCAGGTGCAGGAATTGGACATTTGATCTTAGTGGATGGCGATGTCCCTGATGTTTCGAATGTGCATCGTCAAATTTTTTATTCTGGAAATGAAAACAATACAAAATCAAAAGTACTTGCAGAAAAATTAGCGGTACTGAATCCTGAGATTACATATACAATTAAGGAAGTTCGCTTGTCTAAAAAGAATTGCGAAGACATCTTATCTCAAGCGGACTTGGTATTGGAATGTACCGATGATCCGATCTGCAAATATCTGGTGAACGATTATTGTGTCATTGAGAATATTCCGTTAGTTTATGGAGCTATCCATAAGTACGAAGGCTATGTATCTTTATTTACCAATAGCGATGAATCTCAGGTCCATTTACGTGATGTCTTTCCACAACCTGACCTGAACATCCCAACTTGTTCTGAAGTTGGCGTTTTAAATACAATAGCTGGAATCATTGGCATGCTTCAAGCGAATGAGGCCATCAAATACATTGTTGGTTTTGGGACAAATTTAACAGGTAAATTACTGACGTATAATGCGCTTACTTACGATCAATTCGTGCTAAAAATTTCAAAAACATGGATGCAAGACCTTGAAGATATATGGGAAACAACTGAATATACGCCATTGGACTGCATGAACGTAATGGAAATAAAATGGTCTGATGCTCAACATAACGTTTCAGCATTTAAGTGGATTTCATTACTTCCAGCTTCTGAAGTATCTGGAATTACTGCTTCAACATGTTATTTTTCCTCTTTACAAAAAAAAGAAATTGCAGACTTTGCACAAGATACGCCGACGATTGTTTATTGTAGAACTGGCGCAATGTCACGATCATTAATAAGCAGTCTATTACTTGAATATCCCTATTTAGAACTCTACAATTTGGCGGGAGGATATGTACAATATCAGAAAGAAGAAATTTTGGGCTCGAGCCCAAAGTGATTACACTTATGGTCGAGCATTAACCCAATAGCTGCCATTGGAAAGAAATTCTTTCTTCCATATGGGAACATCTTTTTTCAGTTGATCAATAATGAATTCACATGCTTGAAAGGCAGCTTTCCTATGTTTACAAGAAACAGTAATGATCACGGCGATTTCAGTTATTGCAACTTTCCCTAAACGATGATGAATACATATTTTTTGAGTATTGAATTGATCTTTGGCTTTTTTTGCAATTTTTTCAAGTTCTGCAATCGCCATAGGTTCGTAACTTTCAAAATCCAAATGTGTAATTTCTTCCCCTTTATTCCATTGTCTTACAGTCCCCACGAAGGCATTAATCCCTCCGCACGAAGGTTCAACCACAAAACGGTAGCATTCTGAAAGATTTAGTGGATCATTCGTTAACTTGATATTCAATTTATTATCCTCCACTAACTGGTGGTATTATAGCGATTTCATCAGAATTAGTTACTTCATCTTTCTCTGACGCAAAAGCTTGATTAACAGCTATCCTAAAGGAAGTATATTCTTTAAATTTTGGAAATGTTTCGATTAAAAAATGTCTTAAACCTTCAACAGAATTAATTCCCTCCCTGTCGATGGTCAGTTTTGATTGACCAACAATATCTCTAGCGATTCCGAAGCACAATACAGTCATTAAAATAGATATTTTATTAAAATACGGACAGCGACAACTAAAATAACAATTGCTGTAATTTGTTTAACTAATCTAGGAGAAAATTTTAGAATAGACGTTCTAACACCTATCTGCCCTCCCATAAAAACACATAAGAGCAAGGGCAAAAGTATATTCCATTTGAAATTTATTTCGTTAGTAGAAAGTTGACCAATTAATCCCGCAATGCTATTAACTAATATAAAAAGTGCAGCTGTGGCTGCAATGATCTTTGGTCTACCCCATCGACTAATATGAAGTAAAGGGGACAAAAAGATGCCACCTCCTATTCCTACAATACCAGATAAAAACCCTATTCCCCCTCCAAGCAAAGCATTTGAAAATTTAGGAAATTGTTTTACTTCTTGTACTTTTTCGACAAGCATTAAGAAAGAGGCTACTAGAAGGCAACATGCCAACACGATAAAAAATAATTCTTGGGATATGGGAAACCGACCACCAAAATATGCTAAAGGCACACTCAATATGATTAAGGGTAAAATCCTTCTCCAGTTGATGTCCAAATACTTAGAAAACAAAATAGTAGAACCCAATACAACAATGATATTACAGCATAATGCAATGATTCTTACATCAGTAAATTCCAGCGACGTAAAAGACAATACAGCCAAATAACTAGAACCTCCTCCAAAACCAGCTGACGAATAAACGATCGCAATAAGAAAAAACACACTACATAAGAAGAAGATTTCTTGTCCCATATTATAGGTTAGTTGGAAACCAAATATATTGAATAAAATAGGAATCGCTATCTTTGAATTGAAGAGGGCAAAAACAATTTATCATCTTTAGTATTTTAAAAGTGTTGTAAAACTTTGATTGTGTTACAAGATTCATTCAACAGACAAATTGATTATTTACGCATTGCGGTTACAGATAAGTGTAATCTTAGATGCCAGTACTGTATGCCTGCAAATGGTATTGATTACATCAAGCAATCCGAGCTTTTGAGTTATGAAGAAATAGAACGGATTGTTAGCGTACTAGCAAAAGAAGGAGTCCGAAAAATACGTTTTACAGGAGGTGAACCCTTTTTAAGAAAAGATTTAAGCTACTTGATAAAATCGATTAGTAAAATCGAAGGAATTGAAAAATTAGCCATTACTACGAATGCAACAATTTGCATAAAATATGTTGATGATCTTATTCCATATGGACTCACAGATTGGAATGTAAGTATAGACTCTTTGGATAAAAAGCGATTTGAAACGATTACTAGAAGAGATGAATATGAGACAGTTATTGATTGCATAAATTATCTGAAAGCTGACCCAAGAATTAAGCTCAAGTTGAATACTGTTGTGATGAAACAACATAACATTGATGACATCATTCCACTTGTTGAATTAACACAAAATCATTCACTTTCTGTACGATTTATAGAAGAAATGCCATTTAATGGGTCAGGTAATGAACAAGCAGAACTAGTATGGGATCACAAGAAAATCCTATGGCACATCACCGAATATTTCAATCATGTAAACAAAATCCCAGATCCTCAAAACAGTACCTCATTCAACTATCAAATTCAAGACTTTAAAGGAAGTTTTGGCATTATTCCAGCTTTTACACGATCCTTTTGTGGAACATGCAATCGTTTACGCATGACACCTACTGGACTTATCAAAACGTGTTTATACGATAAGGGAACATTTAATGTAAAGAACATGATGCGAGCAGGAGCAACAGATGCAGAAGTTTTAACTGCAATCCAAGAAGCCATTCGTTATAAGTCAAAAGATGGGTTTGAAGCAGATAAAAAAAGGAGGGGAGGAAATTCTACTTTATTATCAATGGCACAGATAGGGGGATGATTACAGTACAAGAGGCAATTCAAATTATCTCTAAGCATGCTGCATCTTTTGGATCAGAATGCATAGAACTGGAAAAAGCAACGGGCCGTATACTACATACCGCATTGGTATCGGATAGAGATTACCCACCGTTTGATCGTGTAACAATGGATGGTATTGCTATTCAATATGAAATGTATAACCAAGGGACGCGCTCATTTCTTATAGAAGATATAGCACCAGCAGGGGCTCCATTTAAGACTTTACAAGGCGATATGAATTGTATCGAAGTGATGACAGGAGCAGGAATACCAAGTAACACAGATACAGTGGTACGTTATGAAGATCTACACATTGATCGCGAAACTAAGAAAGCCACTCTTTTAGATGGCATTCATATTTCAAATAAGCAAAACGTCCATTTCAAAGGAAGTGATCACAAAGCAAATACCGAATTACTGGAAAAAAACACCATTTTAAAACCTTCTAACATAGGAATTGCAGCTAGTTTAGGTTGTTATGAAATAGAAGTAAAGGCTACTCCAAAAACAGCGATCATATCAACAGGTGATGAGTTAGTAGATATAGATCAAACACCTCTACCCTACCAAATTCGAAAATCCAATGTTTATACAATAAAGTCCAGACTAGAATTTTATGGAATAAAGGCGAGTATGTATCATTTAGTGGATGAAAAAGAGGCAATTCGACATACATTATCAGAAATCATTGAATCATATGATGTGATCATTTTGTCCGGAGGAGTATCCAAAGGAAAATTTGATTACATACCTGAAATCTTATCTGAGCTAGGCGTTCAAAAAGAATTTCATAAAATCAAACAAAGACCAGGCAAACCTTTCTGGTTTGGATACAAGGATAAAACCACGATTTTTGCTCTTCCTGGAAACCCAGTTTCATCTTTTGTTTGTACAAAAAAATATATAGAACATTGGTTAAGGCTCT
>JAHDGD010000213.1 GCA_020627825.1 Saprospiraceae bacterium | reverse complement strand
AGCATATGGCTAACTTAGGATACGTGCGAAAACTTTGTTTTCGTTTCTGCCATCCCCAGGATACAATTCTCCGTTACTTGCAATTCCCCTAATTAAAAGAGACAAATTTGACCAAAAGATGAAAATTTATCCAAAGCCAAATAATTTTCCTTGCTAAAGATTGGGTAGATTATGATTACCAATTCTACAAAACAGCAAAAAAGCGCAATGAATATAAATGACTTAATAAACGTAAATCAGAATGAAAATTAAAATCAAATTATCAATAATATATTTCATTGTGGCTCTACAAATACTAAGCTATTCTCAAACTAGAGAAACATTATTGATAGATGAAATCTCGTTGACAAATGAGTACATAAAGTCATTAAAAAATGATGATAAATACAAATTGAATAGTATAGTGATTCAAAATTTACATTTGATATACCAATTCAACTTGACAAAAAAAATAATCGGGCAAATAGATACAATACGTGTATATAAACTTAATAATGAACATCGAGCAAAGTATAAAGAATTTGATTTGAATCTTACTGAAAGACCATCAATTAAAGAAGATAACCTGATTAACATATGGGGGACAAAACACAATACACTTGGATTCTTGTTTTCAGAAACATATCTTGAAAATGGTAATAGTCAAAGAATTACAGTTTCAGCAGACAGTCAAAATGAGATTAAAATTGAGAAATATATTAATGGTATTAGATATGGAGAATATAAAGAATTGTCATTAGAGGGAACTCCAAGAGTAATAGGACAATACACTTTAAAAGACTCAATTTATCAGGACACAATACTTACATTTGATTATTGGACATATGAGGAACAAACTAATATCATATCAAGAAAACATACCAGTACAAAATGTGGTGATTGGATCTATTATAAAGATGGAGAAATAAAAACAATTATAAAAACAGAGATTAACTGCAAGTAACAAGCGATAACCACATCATAGGCTATCGCCTACGCTGGGTATCGCCGATCCGTTATGTGCAAATCAATGATCGAAAAATTAGGAAATTGTGTTTTTAGACAGAAAATCGTTTCAATATAAAGGGAAAAGCTTAATCGAAAAAGCCATATTAAAACCACCTATCAAACATGAAAGAGTATTTCATGAACAAGGCTGTTTTCTGTACTTTAAGAACTCTAAAGGAAGACTCAATTCATCGCAGGAAAAAATTGATATAGCCACCTCTGAAGCCATTTTATTTCAATGTGACACATATTTTATGGAAATAATTGGTTCAAGTAGCGAAGAAGAAGTTGAAGTAATTGCTTTTCACCTATACCCTGAAATTTTGAAAGAACTTTACAAAAATGAACTACCTTCTACTATCACCAAAAACGTAAAGAACATTGAATCCAAACTAATTGTGAATGATCAAATTCTATCTAAATTTGTTGAATCATTGGACTTTTATTTTGATAATCCTTCACTTGTTAATGATGATCTACTCGAATTGAAAATAAAAGAATTAGTATTACTATTAATTCAATCAAAAAATGTAGAATCCGTCTTAGAACTCATCAAAAATTTGTATTCAACAAGAAGTCAAAACTTTAAAGAAACAGTTTCAATTCACACCTTTTCTAATTTAACAGTAGAAGAATTGGCCAAATTATGTAATATGAGTTTATCAACATTCAAGCGAGAATTCAAAAAAACATTTGACCAATCACCGAATAAGTACTTCACTGAAAAACGATTACTAAAAGCACAAGAAATGCTCAGGATTTCTGATGACAGTATTAATGATATTTCATTTGATATAGGTTATGAAGATCAACAATATTTTGCTCGTGTATTCAAGAATAATACAGGTGTAACTCCTACCCAATATCGTGCACAATTCAGAAAATGATCGTTTTGTCCATAATTATGACCTTTTTATCCTCTAAACAGGTCTAATTACGATTGATATTTGTGTTGTATTTAAAAATTAAGCAACATGAAAATCATAAAATTAATAACCGTTTTATTTCTAGCATTTAGTTTTCTTTCGAGCTGCAAAACTGCAGACTTACGAACGTCTGACATAAAAAAAGACAGGGTTACACAAGCTGACATTGATAAAGGTAGGCAGTTGCTCAATAAAGCCGTAATCGCTCATGGTTTTGATAAGTTATCGGAGCATAAGACTTACGAAGCGATTGTCATTGATCATTTCAAAGGAATGATGGGCAAAATGGGAAACCCTTGGGGAGTCAATGAAGAAAAAATTTCTTTCAAATTTTCACTAGGTGATTTTGATACTCAAATGGAAATTCTGGAAGGAAAGAAAAAAGGAAATCTTGCAGGTATCCAATCTTGGGATTATTACGAAAGAAAGAATGGCAATATAGATACTAATGTCAAGGATGATAATGACAAGATATTTGGCTTAGCTGCAGTTCATTACTTTTTTGAATTAGCACATAGATTATCAAAAACTCCTTACGCAACATTTGTAGATGAAGAAATCCTGAATGGTAAAAAGGTCAATAAAGTTTTTGTAAGCTGGGGAAAAGATCGGAATAAAAACTACGATCAATATATACTCTGGTTAGATCAAGAAAAAGGATTTGTTGAGGCAGCTACATTCACACTTAGAGATAGCAAGATGATGGGATCAGGAATGATGAAAGCATCAATGAACTTTGAAGATTTCAGAGAAATCGATGGCATATTAGTGCCATTTATCCAGAGAGCGACAATGGGTAATCCTAAGGAAAATCCTAAAAAGTATCTACATGAATTCAGAGTACAAGAGTTCATATGGGACAATTTTGATATTAGTCAAATCAGACCACTTCAAATGGACACAATGTTTGGTGATAGTAAGCCACCGAAAAATTAGAAACAGAAATTAAATGATAATTAAAAAAATACAATGAGTAAATTCAAAGTTCACACAATCGAATCAGCTCCAGAGGCATCAAAGCCCATGTTAGAAGCATCCGTAAAAGCATTTGGCATGAAGCCTAATCTTCATGCAGTGATGGCAGAATCTCCTGCAATTTTAGAGGCCTATAAAACCATTCATGAGGTTTTCTCAACAAAAACAGCATTCAATGCAGATGAACTCACAATTGTTTGGCAAACAATAAATGTTGAAAATGGATGTCACTATTGCGTACCAGCACATACTGCTATTGCACATATGATGAAGGTTAGCCCTGAACTTACTGAAGCATTGAGAAATGATAACAAACTTGTCATTCCAAAATTTGAAACACTAAAGCAAACAACCTTAGCTATAGTAAGAAATAGAGGTCGGGTATCAGACGAGCAAATGCAAGAATTTTATGATGTTGGTTACACAAACCAACACTATTTGGATATATTAGTTGGATATGCTCAAAAGATAATGAGTAACTATACTAACCATGTAGCACAGACTGAAGTGGATCCTCCTTTTGAAAAATTTGAATGGTCGAAATAAAAATATCTGAAATGAAAAATTTAACTAAAATTGGAGGAGTAGCACTTATTACCGGTGCTATTCTTCAAATTACAAGAATGATTCCTATAGCAATGAGTGATGGAATCAAGATGATGGAGAACTTTCCACCACACAATCTTGAAGACACCTTATTTGCAGCTCAGGCTACGGGATGGCATATATCACATATGATGGTTTTTATAGCTTCGCCGTTGCTGTTTTTCGGATTTTATGAAGCCTATAAACTTTCTAAAGTGAATAGCACAAACAACATTGGTCTATTAGGCTTAATAGGACTTGCTATAGGAATAATTCTGTACACCATCGGAGCTTGTATAGATGGGTTAACTTTAGCAGAGTTATCTCATAGAGTTAGTGTAGCGACAGGAAGTGAAAAAGATATTCTTGGACAGACTGCAATAGTTATACATGAATTGGCGATAAGTTTTGGAGGTCCAGCATTTGCATTCCTTCTTATTAGCACTGGCTTTTTAGGGTTGTCCTTCCTGAATTTAAATGGATTTAAATTAATCTCCTACATTGCAATTGCTATTGGAGTAATTTCAACTTTGGGTTATTTATTGGGTGTCTTAGATATTATGGTTACCGATAGTTTTATAATTACTGGTGGTTTGACAATGTTTATGTTTTTCTTCTATCTTGGACTTGGCATCAAAATGTTGAAAATAAAAAATTAGAAGTGTGGGGAAGATCAGCACATAACAATATATATGACGGAAGACTACCCTTCGGGATAGTCCTCCGCATATAATCATACGTTATGAACCATAGCTTAAAAACTTTTCTCGAAATACTTAAACGTCAAATGCTTTCAAAGCAAGAGCTATTTCAAGTAAACACTTGGCAAAACACAGATAACTCCTAATAAGTCAATTGCTAGTTATAGATTAATTCAAAGACAATTTCTTAATCCATAAATGAAGAAACAAGATGCTAAGTCAATGACTAAAAATGCTTGGCTTGATTTGCTTGTGTTTGAATTTCTAATAAAGACAAAACTCACATTTGATTCCGCGTATGCAGGTGATACACTCCAGAACATTTACTAGTCAAATTGTACTAATTTCTCCCTCTTAATTAGACCGAGTAAATGGCCATCTAAAAAATCGCTCATCGCCTGCCCACCGTAAAATGAAATAACGCTTGATGTGTTTTGCCAGCGCGATTGTTTAAATATCAATCACTACATATTTACAGAAGCTACAGTTCATAACACTATGTATGACGACACACCGTCTATATCTCCCCGACTTTTTGCTATCTTCATGACTATGTCAATTCGTATGTAAATTTTGTTCCAAAATCAACAAACAAATTGACGGTGCAATCGCATACAATTATCCGTTAGTGCCAAGTAAGTAAAAATGGACTTAGAATTTTATAGACATATTGAAGTAGATGCCGAGAAGGAATTATTCGCTCAGTTGTTCAATGAAAATAATATTCAGTTTGAATTCTCTTCAGCAGAAACCATTATTGATGAAGCTATCGTTGGAAGTCCACTTTTTTCGAAATACACATTAAAAATTCTTCCAAAAGACTTTCAAAAAGCGAATAATTTAATCAGAAATCTAAACCAAGAAATAAATCTTGAAGACTATGATCATTTCAATGTATTTGAAAATCATGAACTTAAAGAAATCGTACTAAATCTTCATGAATGGTCAATTGAAAGCATTGGAGCAGCCCAAAAAATACTTGAAAAAAGAGGTGTTGAATTTTCAAATGAAAAAATACTAGATGAAGTTGCTTCAAGAGAAGAAATTATTAAAAAAGGAAAGCGTGTTTCAAGTGGCAAGCAATTATTTTATTTCTTGGCCATCGCAATAGGCTGCTACTTTAGTGTCATTTTTATAATTGCTGGTATTGGAATGGGATATTATTATGCGTTTGGTAGGGCTGTCGATTCTCAAGGAAGGTCTTTCTATATTTTTGATAATGATTCTAGAAACATGGGAAAATTCATACTATTTGGTGGAACTGCAATTCTAATTCTTCAAGCTTTAATTCTTTCCAAATATTTACTGTAAATACCAAGCACTAACACTATGTATGACGTAACATCGTCCATAGTTCACCGACTTTTTATTATCTTCAACACACGGTCAATTCATATGCAAATGCTTTCGCATTCACAGACAAATTGACGATGCAACGCATACAATTT
>JAHDGD010000212.1 GCA_020627825.1 Saprospiraceae bacterium | reverse complement strand
AATTCTCTTTCAACATTTGTTGCATTTCGACAATTCCAGTTGCGTTATTAGTTATTCTAACAAAATACATACCTGCAGGCAGATCTTCATTTTCAATATTAAGTTGACAGTTACTTGAGGTAAGACTTTGGTAAACGTTATAATTTTGATCTAATATTTCTATAGTATATGACCCAAATAGTCCTATAATTTCAAAAACGTCCATAGTTGGGTTATGGACCAATTCTATGCAATTGGCATCTAATATGGCATCTGCAAAATCTGCTTCACAGCAAAATCCTTTTATCCAATCTATTTCAAAAGAAGTTATTGCATTGATCGGATCATAGCGCAGTTGTAAAATATTTTGCCCTATCCACTCTGAATGAGATGATACATCAAAATTTATGGTTTGCCACGCTCCACTTGATGAATAATTGGCGCTTACTTTTCTAGTGCTACTAAAAGTTCCATTTTGATTTTTCCAAAATAATTCGGTGATGCCATTAGATCCTGCTTTAAGTCGTATTTGGATAAATTTAATAGAGTCTCCATCAAAGTTTAGGATTGGACTTGTGAATCTTGGGTCGTTAGTAAGGGAATTTGCAACAAAGGCTCCATTAGATACAATAGGTGCAGACATTTCAGTAAAATTGCTCCAGTTCTCTAAGTTTCCATCAGTGTCAAAGTCTGATCCTATATCACAAACAGTATTTGGGTTTCTTCCTAATAATGTTTCTTCTGTATAGTTTTTACCATCTCCATCAATATCTGCATTGTCTGTGCATACTCCTCTTATCCAATCAATTTCAAAAAAGGTACTTTGATTGGTTGGGTCAATTCTAATCTTATAGATGTTCTGACCTATCCATTCGCTATTTTCAGTAAGATCAAAGGTTATGGTTTGCCAATTTCCAGCATCCGTGTATTGTAGATCAATATTTCTTGCTAGGCTAATTCCTCCATTGTCATTTACCCAAAAGAGTTGTGTAATTCCATTTAGGTTTGATTTTAGCCTTACTTGAATGTATTGAATTGAATCACCTTTTATTTCTAAGTCTGGACTTGAGAAATAACAATCGTTTGAAATTGATGTTGCGCTAAAAGTACCTCCAGAAACTAGTGGTGAAGACATATCGACAAAATTATTCCAAAGTTCGAAATCGTTATTTACCTCAAATTCAAATCCCATGTCACATTCAGAATTGGGATTTCTCCCTAAAGCTAATTCGTTTGCCAAATTTTTTCCATCGCCATCATTATCAGAAAAAGGATTATTTAAGATATCACAACCCCCTTTTATCCAATCAATTTCAAAATTGGTAGCTTGGTTTATTGGATCGATTCTAATTTGGTTTATGTTTTCTCCAATCCATTCATGATGATTTCTCAAGTCATAGGTAATGGTTTGCCAATTACCTGCATTGGTGTAATTTGATGATAAATATCTAGCGGAACTAAAACTGCCATTTTCATTAGCCCAATACAATTCTGAAACTCCATTTACATCTGCTTTTATTCTAATCTGTATATACTCTATGGAATCTCCGTCCAAGCTCAAATCTGGGCTTCTAAAATTTGGGTCATTTGATAAAGAAGTTGCATTATACGTCCCTCCAGAAACTTGATTGTTACTAAGGTTATTAAAAGTATTCCAAAGTTCAAAATCACCATCTGTGCTAAATTCGAAACCAAGATCACATTGAGAACTTGGATCTCTGCCTAAGGATATTTCTTCATTATATTGCTTTCCATCTCCATCAAAATCTGCATATTGATTACTCACTATGTTACATCCACCCCGTACCCAATCTATTTCAATATTGGTTGCTACATTCAAAGGATCGATTCTAAATTTAGAAATATTTTGACCTACCCATTCTATGTTTTCTGTAAGATCAAAAGTTATCACTTCCCAATTTCCAGGGTTATTATAATTGGCTATTTCTCTTCTATTTAAGTCAAAAGATCCATCATCATTCTCCCAAAACAATTCACATATTCCTGCTTGACCTGCTTTCATTCTAAATTGAATATATTCTGTAGAGTCACCTGAAAGATATACGTCTGGAGCGGTAAGACTTGGGTCATTAGAAGTGCTATTTGCCTTAAATGCTCCGCCTATTACTTGCTCACCTGATAAATTCATAAAATTACCCCAAGATTCAAAATCACCTGACGTATTAAACTCAAATGCCATATCACATTCTGAAAGTGGGTTCCTATTTAATGAAGTTTCCTCACTATCACCTTTGCCATCTCCATCCACATCAGAAATTCCGTCAAAAAGAAATGGCGTTGTAGGATCTACCAATCCAAACCAATCTAATTCAAAACCACTTGTTATTGCTTCGATAGTAATTACATGCGTGCCTGCTGGAAAATTATACGTTGTTAAATCAATATGATCATAGCTACTTATAGGTACATCAAAATTTCCATTAAATATTTGGGTACCGTTTAACGAAACTTTTATTCCATTGTTTGCTAATTGTGACTTTGCCTTTATTTGAATTTTATAATTATTGGTGGTTGGAATTTCTACAGTATAATTCCAATATTCTCCTGCATCAATATTATTTATTCCAAAAGTATTTGACAATTCTGATTCGGATTTTTTTAAATTTACCACCTCACCTAATCGGGCAAGATCTGCCCTATAACTCTGGTCTGTAAATCTTGCATTATCATTGAATTCTACAATTTCTTTGATTGGGTTTGGTGCAAATTCTCCCATTTCTAAGTATGCCTGAAATTGGCCACCATAATCGTAATGCTCTGCTTCGATAATTTGATTTACAGTATGAGCTGTACCATTATATGGTCTTGATACTAGAGGATAATTGGTAATCGCATTTTCTACGTTCCCAGAACTTGTCTTTATTTGGACTTCTTTAAATGCTGCATATTCTAAATCTGCAGAGTCGTAATCACTATCTGCAACTAGTCTAACATACAATAAATTAGTAGAAGAGTCCCAAAAATATCCTGATGTATTGTTGCTAAATAACGACGCTTGACTAGAACTAGGAGAATATCCGTCTAAATACAATGACACAGGCGAACCTTCAAAAACCATATCTATCAGTTCTCCATCTTGTACATATTTTAGTGATAAGTTATTTATCGAACCAATTTGATTTATCCAACGGAATTTATATAACCTTCCCAAATTAGGGATTACCGCAAACTGGTTAGAAAGTCCCCAAACACTTCCTGTTAATACATGTCCATCTCCCCATTCTGAATAAATTGAGTTTTCGTCTCCGGTATCAACGCCTTTAATTTCTATTTTTCCACCGTGTATTGCTGAATTTGTTTTAAATCCAATAATTCCTGGTTCAAGTCTACTAAAATTATTGTCATCAATAATGTATGGATGTTCAGAAACAATGCTCGCATTAGGGGTCCCAGTAATCGTTCCATCAACATCTCTTATCATTCCACATAAGCGCATAGAACGGCGAATAATTAAATCATTATAATAGTGAACGTTACTAAAAGAACAATTTTTGAAAAAATCATTTACTCTATCATTCGCGCCTCCAAACCATCCAAACACTCCTTGATACTCCAAATCAAAATCTTGAAAATGGCTATCATAAATTTCATATCCTCCATCATAAAAAGATACGGCGCAAGTATATTCTGCCCTATTTAGGGTGTCTACATTTGGTGTATGCCCAACAAATAAACAATCATACATTCTTCCTTTCCAAGAGCTAACAATCATTTCATCTCCTACACAATCTAATAGCTTAATATTTCTGAATTCAATATTTCTGGCTAATCCTGTGTTTGTTCTAGTCCACCATCCTCGATCCATCTGATAGCAGGTAAAATCCTCCATGATTGTCCAAATACCAGAACCCCCAATTTGTGGCCAGTAATTGGCAAGATCATCATAAGTTTCTTGTGCAGCATCATGAGAGTGATCAACATGAAGTCCTGTTGCAACACTATGTGCTCGATTGCCTTTAAAAGAAGCAACGGGTAAAGTACGTGGCTCAATAGATGTATTACCAGAAGATAATCCAGTAGGAAACTCTGGCAATCCATACCAAAATCCGACTCCTTCACATCCAGCAGCTACATTGTCTTCATAAATATTATCAGGATTAGTAATCCAGAAAGCAGCTGGACCATTCACACGTTGTGGATGGACCATATAGTCAGATGGAACAATCCCTAAGGGATTATCAATTCCACCAGGCAAAGTATTTGATTCAAAATCTCTATCTTCTGGAGCATGAGGAGGCACATAAACACCAAGTACTAAGTTTGATTTTATTACATTTCCTGACTCCACTCCATCTTCAAGGAATATCGCACTGCCCCAAACATTATACACAACATTATTTTCAACTGTCCCATTATCTGTTCCATGAATGACAACGGCACGATTAAAAGTATTGTGAATAGAACTACTTTTAATAAATTCTCCAGTAACATCTCCATTTAGATGCCAATGAAAAGGATATCTTGCAATTTCATATTGTTGCCCCATTCTATATAACTCAACATTGGTAATTTGTGCAGAAGCTGAAGGCATAATCATAAAATGACCACCGAATCCAGAGTTTTGTGAAGATGCATCTCCTTGAATTTTTATGTTATGGGATAATAAACCAACTTCACAGCGCATATCAGCTGTCCAATTATTACTACCTGATGCATAGTTGTGAGATGTACCATAATGGTCATATAGCAGTGGTGAATTTATTCCAATAGTATTTCCACTAATTGATGTTATTGTTCTTTTTTCTGCTTCATCTTGATCCCTACTAGTTGAGCTAATAATTATTTCATCTCCTATTTCCCAGTTCACATTTTCTTTTAACAATAAGCTTGTATTTCCAGATAATGAATTGGCGTTAAGTTGTGTCCAAGAGATCTTATCTTCTCCATAGAAAACTATTTGAGCATTATTCATTGCCACTATAAACTTATCTCCCATTCCCATTATATCATCACCATCTTTATCACCTACTAATGTGATTTCTCCTTGCCCCAAATACGGTTGACTTGCAGTTCCAATTTCTAACAAGGCATTTGACCCCATTGCCATTATATATTCTGTCTCAAGTGAAAAGTCTGAACCTGATGTGGTATTTTTTATTGCGTTTAGAGTTCCATTTATTGTTAATGATTTAGCATAACATTCATCAATTAATGTTACCGTTATTCCTGATGGGATTATTACATCATCAGAAATATTTGGAAGTATTCCTCCTGGCCAAATGCTTGTATCATTCCAATTTCCGCTTGATGTTGGAGAAATAACCACATTGCTACTTTCTAATGAATCTATAGATAAAAAATTGCCTGAATTCGGTAGAATAAACAATAATAAACTTACAAAAATTGAATTTTTATAATTAATAAACATATGTCTTTCTTGCTTGAAAATAATTAGTGAAGTCCTAAGTAATTTTAAAAATAGTATAAAATTATTGTAATATTAATGAAATCTCAGTTTGAATCTATTTTGCAATGTAAATAGCTGCTTTATATCTAAACGCTATATTTGTAAAAATCATAATTATGTCCAAGTTCTTTATCCTAAGTTTCATAACATTTTTCTGCACACAAGCCTTTTCCCAAAACAAAACCCTAAATTCCCTAATCACTCAATACCAAGATTGGAAAG
>JAHDGD010000211.1 GCA_020627825.1 Saprospiraceae bacterium | reverse complement strand
TTGGCTATCTTTTTGGTAACATTAAGATTAAAGGTGGATCTTTGGGTGTAGCTGCCGTTTTGTTTATAGGACTCGGTTTTGGGGCGTTAGATCCAAGATTTAAAATTCCTGAAATTATTCTACTACTCGGATTATCCATTTTTGTTTATACCATAGGTTTAAGTTCAGGTCCTGCATTTTTTAAATCGTATAAAAAGAATGGTCTTCGCGATTTCATGTTCATCTTGTTTACACTAATCTTTTCTGGAATACTAGCTATTGGTTTGTATTACTTTTTCGGTCTTTCTGCAGGAACAGTCACAGGTATTTATACCGGAAGTACAACAAATACAGCAGCCATGGCAGGAGTCATAGACTATATTAATGCGATTTATCTTCCAGATATTGGGCAAAGTATGATGGACGCCTTGGTGGTAGGATATTCATTCTCTTATCCTATGGGAGTACTGGGTGGAATCATTGCTATCATAATAATGGAAAGGTTGTTTAAAATCTCTTACAAAGAAGAAGCACAGTCTTTAAGAAAAGAATACCCTATTGATGATGATTTGACCAGTGCAACGGTTAAAATCACAAATCCAGAAATTTGTGGTATCCCAATTAGAGATTTGTTTAAGGAATACGGTTGGAGTTTAGTGTTTGGTCGCATCTTCAAGAATAACGAAATGAGTCTTGCTAATTATGATAGGACTTTTGAGTTGGGCGACCTGACCATGGTTGTTGGTGGAAAAACGGATCTAGCTCAAGTAATCAATACTTTAGGTGAAAGAGTGAAGTCCGATGTTGATTACGATCGAAAACTTTATGATGTTAGGAGAATATTTATTTCTAATCCTAAGATCATTGGAAGAACTATTGCTTCTTTAAATATCCCCGAAAAATTCAATGCTATTATCACTCGAATTCGGAGAGGTGATATTGACATGTTGGCTAAAGGAAATACTGTATTAGAGCAAGGTGACCGTGTTCGTTTCATCGCCCACAGAGATGATCTAAAACAACTATCTACATACTTTGGAGACTCTTACGAGAAATCCAGTAAAATGAATTTATTTTCATTTGGACTCGGAATAGGTTTAGGGCTAATACTAGGCACCATCGAATTTACTTTCACAGAAAATATAAGCTTCAAATTAGGATATGCTGGGGGTCCATTAATTGTGGGTTTATTATTGGGCGCACTTCGAAGAACTGGCCCAATCGTCTGGTCCCTACCTTACAGTGTTAATGTAGCTCTTCAACAGTTGGGGCTTATTTTGCTCTTGGCCTCGATTGGCGTACGATCCGGTCAAGCCTTTGTGGGAAGTTTTAATTCTGATGGAATTGTAATTTTTGTAGGAAGCGCCATCATTAGCTTGCTCACTGCGATGCTCATACTTGCATTCGGATATAAGGTTTTAAAAATGCCTTTCTCCTTGTTGATGGGAATGGTTTCTAACCAACCAGCCATTTATGATTTTGCTGCCAATCGAGCAAAGAATGGAATACCCATGTTTGGTTATACGATGATGTTTCCGATTGCCTTGATTTCTAAAATTGTCATTGCTCAGATATTGTTTATGCTCTTGGTATAAAATAAACGTCAGTGTTTAAATAATGTAGATCAATATTTACTATCTTAACGAACACTGATAAACGTTAAATTCAAAACCATGAAAAACTTCTTGCTACTATTCTTTTTTCTTATCTCTACGTCGGCTTTCGCCAATGACATCCTTGGTCTAAAATCCGGGAAATTCTATTCGGGTAAAGTAAAAGCCATAGATTATTGTCTTATAGAGTTTAAAGTTGAAACGGGCACTTTCTTAATTCCGATGAAAGATGTCGAATACATTCAGTTTAAAAACCGAAAGAATAAAAAGTATAAGAAATATGTCGAAATACTGGAAAACGAATCTAGTATTGTACAGACATCCGAAAATTGCATTAAAGGAACTTTAGATGCAGAAAAATTTCACGGTAAAAAAGGTAAACATATACTATTTGGGATTCTTTTTGGTGGATTTGCTACGCTAGGTTCAGCACTTTTTGGAAGCCCCTCTGTCGAAAAAGACCCGGACACCTTACTCTATTCCGAAAACCGTGAACTATTTAATGATTTTGACTATCTACGGTGCTACAAGAAAAAAGCAAAATCATCAAACACAATGAATACCCTTATTGGATGGGGAATTTGGCTTGGAGCTTTTCTCTTATTCTCTCAATAGCTTTTTTAGAATAAATTACATCATTTCTCTGTGAAATTTTCAATAATTTTTTCAGTAGTGTATCTAACGTAGGGCTGAACTTTGATTATAATAATGACAAAAATTGTGCGAATTTTATGGACGATCAAAACAAATAACTCCATTGAGAAATACGAAACAGCAGCGACCTCTTTAGAATCAAAGTCAATTACAATTAGATTTAAAGGAAGGAAAATGCGAAAAAAGAACTAAGGATGAAATCTTCATTGTTTTCTACCACATTCCTGGAATACGATACTTTGCTCGTGTATGTATCATATTTGTGCTGCACGGTATTTGTATGTTGCTTAATATACTAACTCACTTCCGATTCCTCAGAATTCCGAACCATTAGACTCTCATAAATAGTTTTAGCCACAACAGGGTCATCTAAATAACCAACTATTCCGTGTTGATTATCCGTATGATTTTCTACATCTTTTTTATTGACTATCGGAGGGGTAATATTAAACGTATTTGCGTCTAATGGATTTAATGCTACCACATCACCTTCATCATATGCATTAAACCAACCATTAGAAACACACGAAGGCATTCGAAGAGGTAGGGGTAAATACTTGCGGACAGAAGATAAACCTAAAGGGGAACCTACGGTTATATATTTTACTACTTCTGCATTACTGTCATACAATACATTGTACCCAACTATAGAACCGAGCGAATGTCCTACTACCACTACCCTTTCACCTTTTGTTATCTGTGAAGAAACAATACCATTTACAACCTTCTTAACGTTAGGATGTGTTAAATAAATAAAAACATCATAGGTAAACTTTTTTATAGACCACGTTCCTAAAAAACTATTATCTAGTGTTCGTAATATAGCTTGAACCCAGCCCCAATTCAGAAGCCCTCTTTCTTTTACATCACCTTCATAGTTTTCTGTGATTTGTTCCGTAGTTATCTGAGCATTGTTTGCTATTTCATCCAAAAAGTCCTTAAAGAACCCTGCCTTAGAGTCATTCGTTTTTGCACCTCGTTGAATGATTTCTTCTATGGGTTCATCAATTTCATTTACGAGTTCTTCTAACTTGTCCCCATAATAAGGAAAGAGTATATTTTCTTCAGGAATTGGTAGCTCTAGATCAGACGCATCTAACCCTTTTTTGAATGCTTCAATCCATGTATCTCTAAGTTTTATTTCATCCTTACCTTCTTGAGCTCTACCGTGTATAAAGATTAGTTTCATCGTATTTTGTTTTGTTTAAATAAAGAAATAAGTATCTCTGTTCCTTGTCGATTAAAAGTAGTCCACAATGCAGGCACTAAGTACTTCGAGGCTTCTACAATCTCTGGGTGCAATTGCTTTTTAAATCGTGAATACGTCCACCCTAATGATAACATAGGACAAAAAGGTGCAAGGGGGCGGCTAGAAAAATTGAGTTCGTCAGCTAGGTTAGCTACATCGTACAGCATATTTGTCGATTCCCTATTCATATATTTAAAGACAGATTTAATATCACGTTTTCTTCCTGACTGCATATATGCATACACAGCATACAATCCTAAAGACGGATCAATCGACTTTTCTCTCCTGATAAAACTTCCAGCGTTATTAAGATAACCACTCGAATCAAATTCTTTTTCAAACACTTTTTGGTAATCAAATCCTTCAAAAGCAGCACTAGCAACAAATGCTCTGACTAATTCAATTTGCTTCCTATTATTTTCGTATGCATGAAATTTTGCTGTTCCTTGACTCGGCGTATAATTTATTGTTTGTAATTGTCCTTTGTGAAACACCAGTGTTCCGATATATCCATTTAATATTGCTACAGGAATGGACTGACCCGTATTTAACACTATGAGTGCAGAAGTGAGATCATTATCATCGTGTACTCGTATATGCGTTATCTCGTTATCCTTAAAAGGATTACTTCTATATTGATGTACAAACACTTCGTCTATATCAGCACCAATAATGGAAAACCCTGTTCGTGTTTCAAAAGAATTTCTTCCTCTAGCATTATATATTCTACGAGAACTCTCTAGAAGCAAGGAATCACTATTATACATGGTTGCATCAGGATGAACTTCAAAATTCTCTATCACAGAATCAAATGTTGTAGTATCGGCTGTATCTCCCCTAGATAATGTTGCCATGTCCATCATTCCCTCAAAGATACTCGGCTTTGTACTTGTTCCTGAACGTATATTCCCTGCGGCGTTCAATAAGAGTTCTTTCGCTTTTTCATCATTAAAGGAAGCCAAAGAAGGTTTCTCACTTTGATGTTGTAACAAAAATTGCGGACTTTGATTTAAAGAGATATTTATATCCATTGCCATTTGTTCTACTGCCGATGTCACAGAATCTTCCATTTCTATAGAACTGACGCTCCATCCAGAGTCATTCGTTTTGTAGTCCTCATCTCCTTTTAATCTCTCAACATCATAATACACCGATAAGATTGTGTCGTCTGATTGTTGAGAAACAATCACGTCAGGAAACTTGCCTTCAAGATGCTCCAGAAGGGATTTAGTAAAGAGTCCAAATTTTTCAGCATTCGTTTGACTGTTGTACTCATTAGCTGGGTTACCTGCTCTTGTTGCGTACATAATATCAATTGCCGTATTGTTTCCTACATCATCCTTTATGGGAAATATCTCTGAACCATTACCTGTAAGTCTAAAATCAGCTGTTATTAACCTACAAGCATCAGAAACAAACAGTATATATGGTATGCCTGATGTACGAGCATGAAATGTAGAACCTGTTAGATTTATAGATTCGTTTGGATTATTTGTAGCATTAGATAATAGCCAGATTTCTTGGCTTGGGCTTAATAAAATTCCATGACCAGCGAAATAGATTATAAGTTGTTCGCAATTACGATCATCCACAATCTTCTTAATTGCATCAAAAATATCATTCAGAAGAACAGGGTTCTGTTCATCTACAAATAGTAGTGAAGAATACCCTTGCGTTTTTGCCCATGTATCAAATTCTTTCGCACCTGATACGGCGGCATTTAACGGCGTTAACCCCTCGGCACTATCTATGCCGATACTAATTACATGTTTCATTCTAAAATCTTAGAATTAAAAAAATCACCAAACGATAACGTTTGGTACACCTGTGATTAAAGGGGTAAAACGAATGGAAGATAAAAAATAAATTTTATTCGATACTCTTTTCAGAACCCACACCACTCAATTATTAGTTTTGATTCATATTCCAATAGCAATTTGAGGTACTCTTTCAGGTTGCTGTGATGAAAGCACTCTTGTACATTTAAATCCTGTAATGAATATTAGAATCCTCATTTCACTTGCAAATGACTTGCAAATTAAAAAGCACTTGCAAAAAGAAATTCACAAGTGCTTGATTATGAAGTGGTCCCACAAGGACTTGAACCTTGGACCACCTGATTATGAGTCAGGTGCTCT
>JAHDGD010000033.1 GCA_020627825.1 Saprospiraceae bacterium | reverse complement strand
TATGTTTTATTAAGTATTTCCTTATTCTTTCTATTCAAGAAAACGGACGTCAACCCCATTAAAGGGCTTATTCCAGGTATTAATTTCATAGAATGGTGTAAACTTATCGGTAGAAAACCAATATACGCTCTATGGTTATTATTCCCCATTGTTAATATTTTCATTTTTACTGGAATGGCAGTTGATCTTGTTCGATCATTCGGAAAACTAAAATTCGTTGATACTGCATTAGCTGTGATTTATGCGCCTGCTGCTTTTTTCAAGTCTGCCTTCAATGATAAGGATCAATATGTAGGACCAACATTGATCCTTGAAAAAGATTATGCCGATAAAATAGAAGAAGCTAGAAAAGGAGGCAATGATTATGAATTAAAAAAATTACTAGCCAATAATCCATATAAAAAATCAGGTGGAAGAGAATGGGTGGAATCCATAGTTTTTGCAGTTTTTGCAGCCGCATTTATAAGAATGTTTCTCATAGAGGCCTATATCATACCTACTGAATCTATGGAAGGATCCCTACTAGTAGGTGATTTCTTATTTGTTAGCAAATCAGCATATGGTATACGTACACCTCAAACTATTGCAATGGTGCCGTTGTTACACAATACGATCCCAGGTCTTGGCACTGAATCATACCTTAAGAAACCTTCACTTGGTTATCACAGACTACCAGGATTCGGTGATGTGAAGTTAAATGACGCCATTGTTTTCAATTGGCCTGCTGGTGATAGCATCTATATTTCAAATAGAACTTGGTCTGCGTATCAAGCCACTTTAGAAGAAACACTATCGCAAGATCGTGGATTAAAAAACCAAATTCGCAAAGGAAACTTGAGGACAAGGCCTGTAGATAAAAGAGACCACTACATAAAAAGATGTCTTGGTTTACCAGGAGATACTATGCAAATCATCAATAGACAAGTCTACATTGATGGCGAGCCTATTGAAAACCCCTCAGAAATGCAATTCACCTATTTTCTTCAAACGAATGGAACAGGAATTAATACCAAAGCCCTTGAAAGAATAGGTATTGAAGAAGACGAGTATAATTTAATAGATAGTAAAGGAACATATGTCATTACTGCGAATACTACAGAAGCTAAAGCAATTCAAGAAGCCTTTCCTTCTATGACGCTACAAAACATACCTCAGCAAGTTAGACCAAAAACATTATTCCCTAATGATCCAAGGCATTTTAATACTTGGACGATAGATGACTATGGTCCTATTTACATCCCTCAAGCTGGAGCAACTGTTGATATTTCACCTGAGAATATCGCTTTATATAAACGGATTATTGGGGTGTATGAAAACCACACCTTGGAATCAAAAAATGGTAAAATCTATATTGATGGCGAAGAAGCTACTTCGTATACATTTGAACAAGATTATTATTGGGCAATGGGAGACAATCGTCATCAATCTGAAGATTCTCGTTTTTGGGGCTTCGTACCAATGGATCATATGGTGGGGAAACCTATTTTCATATGGATGTCTTTGAAAAACAACAATTTATTTCAAGGGATTCGTTGGAAGCGACTATTCTCTAAGGGAAATAAATTTTAAGTCGTCGCATTCTATAGAACTAACGAAAACGCTGTATCTTGAGGTTAAAAGAACTAATATGATGTACCGCATATTCTTTTGCATTATTTTTATAGGGCTCGTAGGCCCAAAAGCCCACACTCAATTGCCTGTTACAGAGCTTTGGATGCTTGAATTGAATGGCGTTGATCAGGTTAAAAATGTCAAGTACTTAAGTGACTTTAACCCCGATTCTTATAATAATCAAGCAGTATTTATCAATGATTTAGAGATTGCAATGACGGCTGAACTCGATAAAGGAAATACCGATATTGTTCTTATGAATCTGCAGAACAACTCATGGAAACGGTTAACTAAAACTTTGGAAAATGAATACAGCCCGAGAATAGCAGGAAGAGATTTTATAACAACAGTACGAGTAGAACAAGATGAAAAATCACAAGTTCTTTGGGAATACCCAATAAATGGTAAAGATTCGGGTGAAAAAGTACTAGAAGATTATGTAAATATAGGATATTATCATCCTTTAAGTAATTTTAAAATGGCATTATTCGTACTCGAAAAAACGAATAACCTTCAAGTCATAAATGTTCGTAACCAACGAATAGAATTTGTTACGAAAAACATTGGAAGATGTTTTCAAGTAAATAAAGCAGGTGAATTAATATTCATTCAAAAAGGTTCTGACTCTATGCTTAAATCATTCAATCCTGTTAATAAAAGAGTAGAGACCATAACTTCTGCACTTCCTGGTTCAGAGGATTTTGTACTATATGGAGATACCGAACAAATCTTAATGGCAAAAGGCGCAAAAATATTCAAGTATAATCCTACCGCTGCAAGTTTTATCTTACTATGGGATTTATCTGCTTATGGACTTAAAGACATAACGAGAATGGACTACAGAAATGGTAAATTATTGCTCATCAACAAACCTTAAAATCATGAAATGTAGTCGATTAATATGCATCCTACTTAGTATTTTCGTTATCGTTTCATGTGGATCAACTCGGTCAAAAAACAATTCAAAAGTATCTCTTGATACATCATCATACATTCAAGAACTCGAAGATTACAGAGCACAAAAGAAACTAGAATACGAAGCTGACAGCCATTATCCATTGAAAGGGAAAGAACTAGAATACCTAAGATATTTTCCTGCTAACTCAGCATTTAAAGTAGACGCAACAATCACCGTGCTCGATAAGCAAGAAAGTGTTACAGTAAAAACAAGCGCTGGAGAAGAAAGGCAATATATACCTTATGCTACACTTCAATTTGAAATAGCTGGTAAACCCTTCTCGCTACAAGTTCACACCAGCCCATCATTTAATTCCATTCCCGCTTACAAAGACCTTATGTTTTTGATGTTTTATGACTTAACAAATGGGGAAGAAACATATGGTGGAGGTCGTTATATAGATTTATATAAAACCGATATAAAAAATGGTAAAATAACGTTAGACTTTAATAAAGCTTATCACCCATATTGTCATTATAGTTCGGGATACAGTTGTGCTATTCCTCCAGCTGAAAATCATGTCAACATAAAAATTCTTGCAGGGGAAAAAAATTATGCAGGAACATATAAAGGGGGCCATTAAATGAGGACATATTACGATCAATTGGGTAGAACAATCAATGTTCCGCTAGTTATCAACAGAATAGTATGTTTAGTCCCTTCCATTACAGAACTCCTATATGATTTAGGCCTTTCAGAAAAAATTATTGGTCGGACAAAATTCTGCGTTTTTGAAGGGCACAATCTAGAAAAAGCAACTATTGTAGGAGGTACAAAACAAGTGCATTATGATAAGATTATAGCTTTGGAACCCGATATTATCATATGCAATAAAGAAGAAAATACTGAAGAAATTGTAACAACACTAGATGCTCATTTTCCAGTCTACGTCTCTTCTATTCAGACCATTCATGGGGCCTTAGCAATGATTGATGACTTAGGCAAAATATTAAAAGTGGATGCATCAGCTCAAGAATTGATTGGCAGAATTAACGAAATGCAAATTGATTTTCACAAGAACCGTTATGAGGACCTTCGATGTGTTTACCTTATATGGCAAAACCCTTTCATGACTGTAGGGAAAGATACTTTTATCTATCATATGCTTCAAGAGATGGGCATGCTTTCTGTGGTTCAAGACTATCGATACCCGGAAATTACAAAAGATGAAATTAATGAATCAAGTGCTACTTTTATAATGCTTTCGAATGAGCCATTTCCTTTTGCTGAAAAACACAAACAATCATTGCAACCATCTTTTCCAACTAAAAAAATACTATTGGTAGACGGCAGTTACTTTTCTTGGTACGGATCTCGATTGCTAAAAGCATACGAATACATGAAATCCTTACGGGAGACAATTTTAATGATGGAAGATTAGTTTTTTAGTGGAATCCAATCATTAATGTATTTTTGTTAGCAGATAAATAAATTACATGAAATATCTTGCCATAGCGCTCCTTTGCTTCCTTTCTTTTGGGCTTAAAGCCCAAAAAATAATTGACCACGAACTTATTGTAGAATTACAAGAAAATAAGACAATCGAGGACTTAAGCAGATTCTTGCAATCTTCAAGAGCCCATAAAAATCTACGCATTCAAAGGAAATTATCTCAAACACAAGAAATTTATTTACTTTCTCACCTTAATAAACTTCCTATATCAATAGAAGAGCTTAATGAAGAAAACCTATTTTCATATATCAGTCATTCAAAAATGACCACTCCTCGCGCTACACCAAACGACGCATTCTATGATCAACAATGGACCTTACAAAATATTCAAGCAGAGTTAGCATGGGATATTACGACAGGAGGGCAAACCATAGAAGGAGATGAGATTATCATTGCAGTTTTAGATGATGGTTTTTTTTTAGAGTTGGAGGATTGGGGTGATAATATCTATACGAATCCACATGAAAGTGAAGGTGATGCTAATAATGACGGTTGTCCAGGAGATTGTGGTGTTGATGATGACGGAGATGGCTTGATAGACGAAGATAGCTTTGGGAGAGAACCTGGAGATCCAGGTTATGACGCTAGTTTTTCAGCTGATGATGATGAAAATGGATACAAAGATGACATACATGGCCTGAATGCCACGCAGCAAAATGATGCTCATACCAGCCAACGACATGGCACTTCTTCAGCTGGTATTATCGGCGCAAAAGCAGATAATAATGTAGGTGTTGCAGGCTTAAACTGGGATATAAAAATTTTACCATTAAGCAGTGGATTAAGATTAGCAGATATTATTGAAACATACAATTATATAACAGATATGCGGCGGTTGTATAATGAAACCGATGGAGAAAAAGGAGCTTTCATTGTGGTGTGTAATTATTCCTTGGGAGTAGATTTTGGCCAGCCAGAAGATTTTCCAATTTGGTGTAGCATGTATGATAAAATGGGAGAACAAGGAATTCTCAATGTAAGTGCCGTAAGTAACGAAAATTACAATGTAGATGTAGAAGGTGATATTCCTTCATTATGCGATTCGGACTATCTTATTGCGGTAACGTCTACTGACATTGATGATGCCTTTGCGGAGGCTGCTTTTGGGGATGAAAATGTTGATATGGCTGCTCCAGGTGAGGCTACATTTACATTACATCCATTAAATACGAGTGGATATGGTATTTTCTCAGGTACATCAGCTGCAGCACCACATGTTGCAGGTGCAATAGGTTTATTGTATAGTGTAGATTGTCCTGAATTTATTGACTTTTTTAAACGTAATCCCTCAAAAGTAGATAGTTTAGCAGAATTAGTGATCCAATCAGGAGATCAACTAGAAAGTTTAGCATCACTAGTACGTTCCGAGAAAAGACTCAATGTGTACAATGCAATGGTTGAAGTTTCAAGATTCTGTGGAGGAACCAAAGGGGAGGTTCGATTGTCCACCATTTACCCCAATCCAGTTACAAATGAGTTGAATTTCAACTTTGAAGCTGATCCAGCGGAAGAAATATATTTAAAAATATATAATATTTTAGGACAATTAATACGGGAAGAAAAAATGACTTTCCCACTTTTCGAAGAGGCTGAAGGCACTATAAATACTGAACATTTAATACCTGGCATGTATTTTTTGAGTTTGCAACAAGGACGTAATATAGCTACTTCCAAGTTTTACAAATCCAATTAATTAAAAAAATCCTTTGACAAAAGAAAAGAAAATACCTATCTTTGCGGTCTGAATTTATTGAGGTGGTAGGATGAAGGGAATTCGGCTCCGTAGCTCAACTGGATAGAGTACCTGATTACGGCTCAGGAGGTTGAAGGTTCGAATCCTTCCGGAGTCACTTTATAATAGAACAATTTTAAAAAGAGCGTAATGTCTAGAGTTTGTCAATTAACAGGAAAGAGACCAATAAGTGGTAACAATGTTTCCCACTCAAATCGTAAGACAAAAAGAAGATTTTTACCTAATCTTCATACAAAGAAATTTTACATTCCTGAAACGGAAGAGTATATCACATTAAAAGTTTCTTCAAAAGCTTTACGTACCATTAATAAAAATGGTATTTACGAGTATTTGAAAGAATGTAAGAGAAAAGGCTTCGATGTCGGGGCAAATGTTTAATTTTATAGCACCTATTAAGATATAGTACGATGGCAAAGAAATCAAAAGGTAATAGACTTCAAGTAATCCTAGAATGCACGGAGCACAAAGCTTCAGGTAAGCCAGGAACATCTAGATATGTAACTCAAAAGAATAGAAAAAACACTCCTGATAGATTGGAGCTTAAAAAGTATAACCCTATTCTTAAAAAAATGACTGTTCACAAAGAAATTAAATAATTATGGCTAAAGTATCGAAAAACTCAAGAGTAGGACAAAGAGCCGCGAACGCTGGTTCAGGTAGAGATTTCGTAAAAGTAGTTACCTCTATTAAAGACCCTAAAACAGGAAAATATTCCTACAAAAAAGTAATGGTTCACAAAGATAAGGTAAAAGAATACCTAGCTGAGAACAAGTAATTACTTACAACAAGACTTAGAAAGATCTTATGATAGATTTAGGCATTACGCAATAGCGTAATGCCTTTCTTTTTCTATGACACGTACTTCTAGCAATATTTATCTCCATTCCTACCCTATTCATTTGTATTTGATTTCTTGAATTTATAGAAATAAAGGCATGTCTTATCCAACGAAATTGTTTTAGCACCACAATTTCATTACATTTGAATGTAGAAAAAAATGACCTTGATTAAACCCGCATTATGAGATAATAAGGTTGCTTTTCTTTATAAATTTTAACCACGAATAATATAGAATGGGATTCTTTAATACATTTTTTACAAAAGATAAAAAAGAAGATTTAGACGCAGGATTAGAAAAAACGAAAGACAACATTTTCGGAAAAATTTCTAGAGCAGTAGCTGGAAAATCAACAGTGGATGATGAAGTCTTAGATGAATTGGAACAAATTCTTATTTCTTCTGACGTAGGTCTTGACACAACTATAAAAATTATAGAACGTATAGAGGCACGCGTTGCGCGAGACAAATACATCAATACGAAAGAACTAAACGCCATTTTAAAAGATGAAATTGTTGACCTTCTTTCAGAAAACAACAATGAAGATTACGATGATTATTTACCCCCAAATGCACATAAACCTCATGTAATTCTAGTCGTAGGTGTTAATGGTGTAGGGAAAACCACTACAATTGGTAAAGTTGCAAATGCGATTAGACAAAAAGGAAAAACTGTCGTACTAGGGGCTGGAGATACCTATAGAGCTGCTGCTGTTGATCAATTAAAAATATGGGCAGATAAAGCGGATACGCATTTTGTTAGTAAAGGTATGAACACTGATCCTGCAGCAGTTGCGTACGAAACAACTCAATATGCTGTTAACTTTGGGATTGACGTAGCTATAATTGATACGGCTGGTAGACTCCATACTAAAGCAGGATTGATGAGGGAACTTACTAAAATAAGAAATTCAATAGGCAAAAAAATGGAAGGTGCTCCACACGAAGTTCTTTTGGTTCTGGACGCAACAACTGGACAAAATGCTATAGAACAAGCTACTGCTTTTAGTGAAGCAACAGATGTTTCAGCACTTGCTTTAACAAAGCTAGATGGAACAGCAAAAGGAGGAGTTGCAATAGGCATAAGTGATCAGTTTAAAATTCCTATCCGTTTTATAGGTGTTGGTGAAGGAATTGATCAACTCCAAATATTTAATAAAAAAGCATTTGTAGATAGTCTGTTCGATCAATCAGAAAGAAAAAAAGAAAAATCGGACTATGAAATCGAAAGTATAAAACCAAAAAGCGAAAATTAAATTATATTAAGTATCTTTTCGGACCAAAAGAAATGCATCATTTGAAATCTAAATAGCATCTTTATAAAAGATTCGCTTAACCGTCAACAAGATGTAAATTCAATTTTATGAAGAATAGATACTCTGCATTCATTTTAGCTATTAGCTTAATACTTTATTATTCTTTTTCTGGAAATCCGCCCAATGGGCGAACAGGAGCTCCAGGAGAAAGCACATGCGGTTCAGCAGGTTGCCACGCGCCATCCAATCCCGCTTTTTCCGGCAGCATTAATGTGACAGGTCTAGATGCCGACGTTCTTCCAGGTGAAACATATCCACTCATCATCACCATAACCGATGACAATTTAAACGCTGATCGAGCAGGTTTTCAAATGACAAACGTCGGTCCAGATGACAATGTAACTGTAGGTACGTTTTCTAATCCATCATCCAATGCAACGGTTACAATATCAGGTGACAGAACGTATGTCGAACACAGTCCGGCTACTGATTTTAGTGGTGGTCTAGTAACTTTCGAAGTAGATTGGACAGCACCAAGTGATCTTGTTGATGGAGACGTTATCGACTTTTACAGTATTTCCGTGATTGCCAATGGTTCTGGAAGTTCCAATGACTTAGTAGTTACACAACAATTTAATGGAACAATGAATGTTGATACACCTCCATTAGTAGCTGAAGTCGTTAATCTTAACGACCCGTTATGCTTTGATAGTAACGATGGAAGCGCACAAGTTAATATTACTGGCGGAACTCCACCCTATTCTATTCAATGGTCAAGTGGTGAAACAGGAACAACTGCCACCATGTTAAGTGGAGGAACGAATAGTGTAAATGTAACAGATGCTGCTAATGAGAGTCAGATGATTTCATTTGACTTAACAACACCATCAGAATTAGTCATAACCAATACAGTTGTTGTTGACGTTGATTGTGCTGGAGAAAATACAGGTTCCATACTAGTTGAAGCTGCTGGAGGTACAGGAAATCTAAGTTATTTATGGTCAACTGGATCAACTGATAATTTCATAGAAAATCTCCCTGCAGGTTCTTATGAAGTGGTTATAAGCGATGAAAATGACTGTTCCATTGTTCAAGTTTTTACAATTTCTGCTGGAATTCTCTTCAACGCATCAATAGGTGTAGTAGATCAGTTCTGTGAAACAATAGTGCTGCAAGCTTTTGCAAATCCTTCTATTGCTGTTACCTATGAATGGAATACTCAAGAAACGTCACCATCCATTACTGGATTTTACAATGAATTATACGCAGTAACTTTGACCAGTATTGAAGGTTGTACTGCTGAAGCTAACTTTACATTAGAAAATACTAATGATCCTTTATCTGTCGTGATAGAAGTTGTTGGAATGGATCCGTACACTTTAACAGCGAATCCTTCTGGTGGTTTTAACAGTTCATATTCTTATTTATGGGTAGAAACGAATGAAACAACCCAAAGCATAACCGTGACTGAAGCAGGTATTTATACCGTCATCGTTACCGATGCTAATGGATGTACAATAGAATCCTCAGTAGAAATAGAAGCCATCAACTGCATGTACAACATATCTGAAACCCTTTCAAACCCTACATGTAATGGTGGGTCTGATGGGTCTATAACTGTGGATGTAGTGTTCGAAACAGATGGTCCTGTCACTTATTTATGGAATACTGGAGATATGACATCTACAATAAATTCCTTGACTGCTGGAACATATAGTGTGGTATTTTCTAATGGAGATTGTACAGATTCGACAAGCTATGTGATTACCGACCCTGAAGCTCTTTCACTTAATTTCGATGCAACAAATCCAAGTACTGACAATCCTTCTTCTGGAAGTATTTCGGTCACAGTTAACAATGGTACTGCTCCTTATGAATATCTGTGGTCGACACAGGACTCTACGGCTGCAATTGAAAATTTAATGGCAGGGACATATGTCATAACAGTTACCGATGCGAATAATTGTGAAGTTATTGATTCTGTCGAACTTGTTCAAGTCGAATGTATGTTTGATTTAAATGTTGAGATTAACTCTATCATTTGTGTGGGTGATTTAGCGACAGCCACTATTACTTCGAATACTTCAGAAACTCTTAATTACCTTTGGAGCACAGGAGATACTAGCTCATCAGTAAGCAATTTAATAGCAGGCAAATACGATGTGATTGTATCAGACGAAAACAATTGTTCAGAAACACTATGTATCGAAATTACTGATGCAGCTGAAGCAATGATAACAATTGATTCCATTGGAATTGTATCATGTGAGGAAGAGTTTGCGCTAATAGATATTAGTATTGATTGGAATTTTCCTCCTTATGAAATATTATGGTCAAACGGAGATACGACTACCACAGCAGATTCACTACTTGAAGGAGAGATTTCTGTCATCATAACAAATGCAGCAGGATGCCAGCATCTTGACACGTTTACAATTGAAAAAAGTATAGAAGATTCTCCTTCTGCAACACTTGAATTTGAACCTATTTACCTTGATGAAAACGGGCAATTCAATGGAATACCATCTTTCCTATCAACCATCGCGGGATCATGTGATGATAGTCTGTATGTAGTGGTAGATAGTATCTTTGTAGGATGTCCTGATGTCTTAGATACATTAGAAATTGAAACAGTATTCTATAATTTTGAAACGCCTATAGATACATTGTACAATGACATCATTATTTTGGATTCGATAGCACCGTTAATAGAAGTTTCTTATGATCAATCAATCGATACATTCTGTGGATTCGCCTCTTATTTACTAGAAATTGATTTTGATGAAGTTTCAATTCAAGATAATTGCCCTGGAACTGTAGGACCAGACTCTCTTATTCTCTTTATAGAAACAGATGTGTCAGGTGAATATTGTGAATCGTTTACCTTCACAGATGCAGCTGGCAATACTTCAGCATTACAATTATGCAAAACGATTGTCGTTTTGGAAGAACCTGTAGTAGAATTTGATGTGACAGAAATTTCGTGTTTTATGGAGATGGATGGTTGTATAGAATTTGAAATTGTTGGAGGGACAGCGCCTTATGAATTTATAGGCGATACAAGTACTTGTAATTTAGGTGCAGGAATATACAACTACATCATCCAAGATTCTAATGGTTGTACGGATAGTGTAAACATAACACTGAAAGAACCAGATGAACTCATAATTACTGAAATTGCGAAACAAGATGAAACACCGGGAGAGAGTGATGGATTTATTGATGTCGATGTAACTGGAGGAACTCCACCTTATACATTTACATGGACAGAAAATGGTGTGGTGATAAGCGAAAGCGAAGATTTAATAAATTTCCCTTCAAGTCAATATACTTTATCAGTTGTTGATGCTAATGGATGTGAAACGATACTCAATACATTTATAGATGTATTTTCCTCCGTTGGCGAAAGTGAATTGGAATCGATCGTATTGGTCCAAAACCCTATTCATAATGTGCTGATCATAGAAGATATACCTGTGTATGCATCGGTCACTATTTTGTCAATTGATGGCATTCAGATATTTAGAGATCAATCCATTAATAATGATAGACTTTCTATTCCATCAATAGAATGGCCAAGTGGAACTTACATTTGTTTTATAGAAAAAGAATCATCTAGAAAAATCATAAAAATAATCAAACAGTAAAAGCAAGGGTGTAAAGATTTTGTTAACGAAATGAATCGTGAAACCTGAACGCGATTCGTTTCGTTACCATTATGTAAATAAAAAAGTAAATGAAACAACTTCTCGGGTTAGGTATGATTTTATTGTTTGTTACTGTGGGCAATACTCAGAAATCGAGCATAAAAGATCGCTATGATGTTCAGCAAATTGAGCAAGCAAAACAAGCTGGTGAAATTATCGTTTTTGAAAAAAAGACAATAGAATTAGGTACTATCAAAAAAGGCAGCTTTCCCGAATTTACATATCGTTTTCTTAATATTTCAGATGAAGATATCGAGTATAGTTTTTTTGATGTATGCTCGTGTTCCATCTTGACTTATGATGAAGATGCCGTCATAAAACCAGGTGAAGAAGGATCGTTTCACATTCGTTTTGACAGCAAGGAACGTGAAGATGAAGAACCTGTGGATGTGAATTTTGAACTTAAAAATATTGACAAAAGAAATAATTACCCCTTTTTCTACCGTGTAAATTACACTTTTAATTTTGAGTAATGACGCATCAAAACAAATCGTTCATTTTATTTGACGGGATTTGTGTTTTGTGTAATACCTTCGTTTCATATATTATCAAAAAAGATCGTTCCGAAATGTTTATGTTCGGCACTTTACAAGGGACATCTTCGTCTATATATTTAAAGAATTTTGGGCTCGAGCCCAAAAAAATGGAAAGTGTTGTACTTGTGCATCACGATGAAGTATATCTGAAGTCTCGTGCTGTTTTAAAAATTGTAGAACTCCTACCTTTTGGTTTTCATAAGGTATTGTTAATCGGTCGCATTCTTCCATTAAAATGGACGGATAAGATGTATGATGGAGTTGCTTATATTCGATATCGGATCTTCGGAAAGAAAGCTACTTGCACTGTTCCGGATGAGCAAGTGAGACATAGGTATATAGTTTAGAATTTTACTTTATTAAATTGAGTGACCTTTTGATTTGTGTCTAGTTATTATCATTATATTGATAAATAGATTCATTTATATTGTTCTATAAACAACAACCTTAAAATAAAGAAATGTCTTATATCAAAGACTTATTAGTGTAGTTCTTTTTAAATTCCATTGGTGAAACGTGCATTATTTCTTTAAATTTTCTATTGAAATAAGAAATATTGTTATATCCACTTTCAAAACAAATGCTTGAAATATGTTTATCTGAATTGATTAATAATTTACTTGCATGATTAATTCTAAATTCATTAATTATTTGGGTATACGTTTTATGTGTATGCTTTTTGATAAATTTATAGAAAGCTGCTTCTGAAATATTTAACTTCGTAGCTATTGTTTTGATTCGAACTTCATCCTTAAAATTATTCATAATATGATCATAAACTATCTTTATTCTTCCAAGTTGACTAGCGTTTAAATCTAAGGCATATTCTTTTGTACAAATATGTTTAACTTTTTTCCCTTCAGTCAATGTTTTCAATAATTTTAATAATTCAAGAAATTGAAACAACCCATCTTGCGAAGTACTCAATTTTCGAATAATCTTAATAGCCTTTTTTTTATGAGCACCTTTAAACTCAAGTCCTTGCTTTGAACGCTCTAATAATGATTTTATCTTTATCATTTCAGGTTTATTGATAAACGAGGGACCCATGAAATCACCAGTGAACTGTATAACGACTTGACTACAAAACATATCTGTTGTAAATCCGTGTGGTAAATTTGAACCAAACATTACTAAATCGTCTTCTTCGTATTCAGCGATCTGATTTCCTACAAATCTTCTTCCTCTACTTTTTTCTGTGTAGCAGATTTCGATTTCGGGGTGAAAATGCCATGCTTGACTTAAAAGTGGTCGACTTTTTCGCGTAATATTTCTTATGATAAAGGACTTAGACCCAGTATCTACAATTTTTTCATATTCTGGCTTCATTCACACAATAATAATAAATAGAATGTATTTGTCTCAAAAAAATTATAGAATAGTGTCACCAATGGATAGTTTTCTTCATTTTTAATTAAAAATCCCAATCTAATTTTGATTCATTACGAAATTTCAAATTATATATTGAAAAATCAATCAATTACAACTATTTATTATGAAACGAAATTTACTACTTTTTACTAAATCCATTTTAAGCATTTTTCTAGTCTGCTTTTCCATGGGATTATCCTTTTCTCAAGGGACCATATCAGGTGTAATCACAGATGATGAAGGAGCTCCATTGATAGGAGTTACGGTCACAGTTAAAAATGAAACATTAGGAACTGTTTCAGATATAGATGGAAGATATTCTTTACAACTACCTGCAGGAAATCAAAAAGTTTTATACTCTTACATTGGGTATCGTACTTATGAATTGTCCATTGATGTAGCAAATGGAACAAATTATACCCAAGATATATCGTTAAGCAGTGATAAATTAGCTCTTGATGAAATTGTTGTCACAGGTACTTTTACAGGTAGATCACAAAAAGAATCACCTATGTCATTAACTGTCTTAAACGGGGCACAACTTCAGAGACTAGCTTCAAATTCACAGGCAGACATTTTGAGGACAGTACCAGGAATTACTGCTGAAGGTGGTGGAGGTGAAGTTGCAACGAATTTATTTGTAAGGGGATTCCCTTCTGGTGGTCAATACGCATTTACACCATTAAGCATAGATGGAATACCAATTCTCAGCACATTCGGATTGAATTCATCTGCCCATGATGTTTACTTTAGAAATGATATAGGTTTAAGAAGTCTAGAATTCGTAAGAGGTGGTTCAGCAACTTTACAAGGAGCTGGAAGTGTTGCTGGTATTGTTAATTATCAAAGTATCCAAGGTTCAGATGACCCTATTAATAAAGTTCAATTAGAGTGGGCACAAGGAGGGAGATTAAAAACTGACTTCTTATCAGCAGGTCCACTTTCAAAAGGATTTTATTACGCATTTTCGGGATTTTACAGATACGATGAAGGACCATTAGAAACTGGTTTACCTACAAGAGGATATCAACTACGAGGAAATATTAAAAAATTATTTAACGATGGTAAAAGTAAATTTGTATTGTGCATGCAAAAAATAGATGATAAGGTTCAATTTTATTTACCTTATCCACTTGATAACTCAAATGATCAGAGAGAAAGACCGATAGGAAATGATGGAGAAGAAATTTTCACTATGCTTTCTAGTCAATTAACTGATTTTTCTTTTAATACGCCTTTTGGTCAATTTAAATCACCTATCGGTGATGGTGTTACTACAAATGGACAATTTATAATGGCTGAATTAAATCATCAATTTGGAAATAATTGGAAACTTACAGCTAAGACCAAAGCTGCTTCTTATGATCATTGGTTTAACTTATTTTTAGATGGGGATGGCACACATAACACTCCCGAGACCCAAGAGAGTTACCTTGAGGATAGAGGAATTTCTGACGAAAACGCTGTATTTACATATGCAGATAATGGCGCTACTTTGAGCAATACCGATCTATTATTTGAAAATAGAATTCTTGATAGAGAAAGAGATATGGAAGAAGTAGTAGGAGAAGTTAACTTAACTAAAACTGTTAACATCCATAATTTAACTGTTGGAACTTTTATGTCGTCTACAAGATCGCTTGACAACAACTGGATTCACAATGTTCTTGGAGATTTTTCTAATTCTCCTAGAGCCATTTCACTGTCTTATCTTGACACAATGGGAAATAGTGTATTATATTCTACAGATGGATATGTAGAGGGATCTGGAAGACAAACTGCAAATAAAACACTTCAGAGCAATAAAGTAGCTGGTTACATTGCAGATGAAATTAAATTGGATAGATTTAATTTCGATGTTGGATTGAGGTGGGAAAGGGCAGTTGGGATTGTAAGTTTAGAAGATGGTATAGGGTCCAATAACTTTAACAAAGCGAGAGTTCAAGCTTCAGATATAGCTTTAGTTTTAGGAGGTTTATATAAATTAAACAACAACTTGAACATTTATGCTAATGGAAGTAGAGGATACTTCTTCCCACAATTAAGATCCCTAAAGTTTGCAGATGGAGCTGCACAGTCATATGAAACCGAAACTGTATTGCAGGGAGAAATTGGTGCTAAGTATGGTTCAAGAAGATTAGCAGGTACAGCTGCAGTGTTTTATAATGCGTTAAGAGATAGAAGAAATGTAGATATTGTTAATGATGGTCAAGGAGGTATTACGGAATCAATTCAATTACAAAGCACTCGTACAATAGGAATCGAAACAAGCGTAAATTATACCATTTTTCAAGGATTCAATGCGTATGGTAATTTAACACTTCAGAATCATAGATTTACACAAGTTGAAGGCAACCCTGAACAAGTAGGAAACAGTATAGCAAGAATACCTAATATTATGGGGATGATAGGTGCTAACTATGACAATGGTGTTATTGATGCTAATTTCAGCTCCAACTTTTTAGGAAGTAAGTTCGCTAACAACAGCAACTCTGTTGAACTGGACGGATTTAATATAGTGCGTTTAGATGCAGGTTATACTTTAGCTTTAGGACAAAATGATGAAAGTCTTCGACTTGGTATTTCTGTCTTTAATTTGCTAAATGCAGATGGAGTTACGGAAGGTTCTCCTAGACAGGGAAATAGTCAAGTTTCAGGGGGGAATTTCTTTGTGGGAAGACCGATTTTACCTAGAAGAATTTTCCTTCGAGCTTCTTTTGAATTTTAGTTAAGATTCTTTAAGTACATTCTTTGTGAGAGTATGACAGAATTATTTATTCATATAGCAGGACAAGGATGAATCCTATCTCTTGTCTTGCTTTTTTATATTTTTATTATTTAAAAAATATGTATGAAAGATGATGCACGCCGAATATTGGATCTGAATTGGAAAGATGGATTTACAATCCCAACCAAAAACTTGTATCCTTTTCAATGGAATTGGGATTCAGGTTTCACTTCAATTGGTCTAAGTCATTATAATTTAAATAGTGCTATTAAAGAGCTAAATTCATTATTTTCTGGACAATGGCAAAATGGAATGGTACCACATATTTTGTTTCATAGTGAAAACGAGAAAACATATTTTCCAAATTTTGATTTTTGGGAATCAAGCGTTAATAAAGGTGCACCTAATAAACCCAAATCTTCCGGAATTACACAACCAGCGGTGCATGGATTCGTTATCGAAAATCTGCTTAATAAATATCCAGACGATCAACATCTTATTTCATTTATAAAAGATATCTATCCAAAAATCATAAATAGCCATCGTTTTTTCTATAAATACAGGGATCCCCTAAATGAAGGATTGACTTTTATATTTCATCCTTGGGAATCTGGGAGAGATAATTCACCGCTGTGGGATAAAGCTTTAGATCAAATTAAATTTTCGCAAAACGATATTCCATCTTATGAGCGAAGAGACATTTCTATAGCTCCCGCTGAAGAAAGACCAACATCATATCAATATGACCGCTATGTTTATTTGCTCCAATTGGGTAAAGAAAACAAGTATGAAGAAATAGGAATTTTTGAAGAAAGTCCTTTTCTTATTCAGGACACCCTAATGAACATGGTACTAATAAGGTCCAATGAAAGTATGATCAAGGTAGGTAAAAGATTTGGACTAGACACAGGTGAGTTAGAAGAATGGCAACAACAATCTATTCCCAAGTTTAGAGAAAAATTATGGAATGAAGAATTAAGAACATTTACTCCTTATGATCTAAGAAACAATGAGCAAATAGAATTTAAAGAAATAGGAGGTATTTCTACCCTATTTGCAAATATTCCTTCCCAGAAACAAGCTAAGGATTTAAACAATTATCTCATATCACTTCATGATAGAGGATTTTACATATGTCCTAGCTTTGATGTTGATAGCCCATTGTTTGATTCAAAAAGATACTGGCGAGGACCTATTTGGCCACAAATGAACTGGATGATATACCATGGATTAGAAAACTACAATTTTCATTCAACTGCAGAAATTGTAAAGACTGATCTTCTTGAACTAATTGAAATGCATGGATTCTATGAATATTTTGAATCCCAAAAATCAGTAGCTTTTGACCTTTCGAAAGGATATGGTGGAAATGACTTTTCATGGACCGCAGCGTGTGCACTTGATTTATCAAATATCATATAACATTTGAAAACCCTTAAAATATAACATTACAGTAGTAAAAATGCTTATATCTACTTAAAATAGTAGCTATATCGAGTTTTTGCTTCATAGAGTAATGTTTGACTATAAATAAAAGCAATTAATTGATAAATCCTGAATATGAATTATATAGATTGGATTGTAGTACTTTGTTATATTATCGGATTTCTATTTCTTGGAAGATTATTCAAAAACAATAAGAATAGTAAAGATTATTTTCTTGGAGGTAAAAGTTTTGGTTGGTTTCCATTATCACTTAGTACAATAGCTACTCAATTATCTGCTATAAGCTTTATTTCTGCACCAGCTTTTGTGGGATTAAAAAAAGGTGGTGGGATGATGTGGTTAACGTATGAATTTGCTGTTCCTTTGGCCATGCTTTTCCTTATGGTTTTTTTAATACCACCGATGTACAAAGCCGGAATTGTTAGCGTGTACGCGTTTCTGGAAAAAAGATTTAGTGCTTCAACAAGAATTTTATTGAGTGGAGTTTTTCAAATAAGCAGAGCATTCGCTACAAGTGTTATGATATATACTGTAGCACTTATTTTAACCAGTGTTATGGATTTCCCAATGTGGCAAACTATTTTAATAATAGGGATTGTAACACTTATTTATTCCTATCAAGGTGGAATGAAAGCTGTTGTATACGGAGATATGATTCAAATGATCATCCTATTTTTGGGCATAATTATATGTTTATTTGCTGGAATTCATTACATAGGTGGTTGGGAAAACTTTATTCAAAATATTGATAACCAAAGATTAATGGCTGTAGATTTCAGTTCAATGGGCTTTGAAGAAGGAGAAGAATTTGGCTTCTGGCCAATGTTAATCGGTGGATTTTTCTTGTATACTTCATACTATGGCACTGACCAAAGTCAAGTACAAAGACTATTCTCCGCTCAAGATTTACCTACTGTTAAAAAAACTTTACTATTTAATGGCTTGCTTAGATTTCCCATAACATTTATTTATTGCCTTATGGGTCTTGTCATAGGTACTTTAGTACTATTAAGTCCTGAATTTTTATCTGTGATTCCTGCCGACAAGCCTGACTTAATGATACCTATATTCATAAGAGACTTCTTGCCTCATGGTGTAATTGGAATACTTATGGTTGCTATTTTCTCTGCAGCGATGTCTTCACTAAGTTCTGCTATAAATTCTTTAAGTGCTGCTACTGTAGAAGATTTTTTCAACAGAGAACATAAATTATCAGATGAAAGATACATGAGATACTCTAAATATTCCGCTTTATTTTGGGGAGTAGTATGCATTGTTCTTGCATTTTTTACTGGTGATATTGCAAAAACTGTTATTGAAGCCATCAACAAAGTTGGATCCGTATTTTATGGTCCCATTTTAGCCACATTTATAGCAGCTATAGCATTTAAAAGAGTAAATGCAATAGGAGCAAACATTGGTTTAATAGCAGGGGTGTCTATTAATTTATATTTGTGGTTATTTGTTCCAGAAGTATTTTGGTTCTGGTGGAATGCATTTGGTGCGGTTGTTACATTGCTTGTTGGTCTTTTTGTTAGTTACTTGTATAAAAATGATTCCACTAATAAAAATACACGTATACATTTTGGTTCATTTCAAATTGATTACTTCAAGGCAATTATATTAGTTGCTTATTTCGCCATAATCGTGATTATTAGCAGCTCGATTCCTAATCTTTTTTAAAAAAGCATTATTTATTAATTTATAATTTATAAAGCACTTCTTAAAATTAATCTTCCTTAGTCACTTGAACTTTTTACTTCATTTACCTCATGAACATATTAATTGCCTCCGATAAATTCAAAGGTTCTCTTTCTGCCATACAAGTTTGTAATGCCATTTCAAAGGGATTAAAAAGAAAACATCACATTGTAACTACTTCTATTCAACCGATGGCAGACGGTGGAGAAGGTTCGTTAAGTATTTTAAAGCAATCCCTTTCTCTAGAAACAAAAATTATAGAAACTGTCGACCCTTTATATCGAAAGATAGATGCACCCTACTATTTTTCAGGTCACAAAGCATTTATAGAATTAGCAGACGCGAGTGGTTTGATACTATTGAAAGAAGAGGATAGAAATCCTATTCATACAAGTTCTTACGGAACTGGAATAATGATTAAAAATGCTATTAAATCTGGTTTTACCGAATTACAATTATTCTTGGGTGGTAGTGCGACTAATGATGCTGGTATAGGTATTGCATCGGCATTAGGTTATATATTTTTGGATAGAAGTGGTAAAGTTTTAGACCCTATCGGCCATTCCTTAGTTCTTATTGATCGCATCATAGAACCTAGAGATAATAAATACAATAACATTGTTTTTAAAATTGTGTGTGATGTTGAAAATCCTTTATACGGACCGAACGGGGCTTCTTATGTTTATGCTCCTCAAAAAGGAGCATCATCCCATGAAGTAAAAATATTAGATCAAGGACTAAAACACTACAACTTATTAATTCAAGAGCAATTTAAAATAGATCTTCAAACAACTAAAGGAACGGGGGCTGCTGGTGGAATTCCTGCATCTATTTTACCATTTTTTAACGCTGAAATAATCAGCGGATTTGACCTTATTGCAGATCTTACAGAGTTAGAAATAAAAATCAAACAAGCTGATCATGTCATCAGCGGTGAAGGTAAATTAGACAATCAATCACTTCAAGGAAAAGTGATTTCGGGTATAGCTAAACTGTGTAAAAAATATAATAAGCCTTTAACTCTTATTGTAGGAAAAAACGAGCTTTCAAAACATTCAATTGAAGTTTTACATCTAGACAAAGTAGAAAGTATTACGACTTATGCTAAGGATTTGGAAGATGCAATGGAAAATGGAGAACATTATCTAGAAAATATTGCTTACAACCTTAACCTAATATCTTAAAATGAAAATATGTATGGTAGTTAATACCAGCTTAATTATTTATAAAAACATATTTTCAACCAACTATAAATCCATTATTAAAAGTGACTCATATATGAATTTTGGGCTCGAGCCCAAAAAAATGGAAAGTGTTGTACTTGTGCATCACGATGAAGTATATCTGAAGTCTCGTGCTGTTTTAAAAATTGTAGAACTCCTACCTTTTGGTTTTCATAAGGTATTGTTAATCGGTCGCATTCTTCCATTAAAATGGACGGATAAGATGTATGATGGAGTTGCTTATATTCGATATCGGATCTTCGGAAAGAAAGCTACTTGCACTGTTCCGGATGAGCAAGTGAGACATAGGTATATCTGAAACTTGAAATCGCATGCTTTGAATTTATTATTACGCATCAAAATTGATGTGGTTTTTACATTCGAATTTTTAACGTCTTGAAATTAATAGCTATAGATTTATATGCCTAAACAATAAACTAAAGTTGAAAACGGTTTTTCCTTCATGAATAGAATAAAAAAGCAATGGTTAGCGCTCTGGACTTGGTTTACGTCGAAGAAATGGTATACTAAACTTATTTTCGCGTTTTCTACTGCGTTTGTTCTTGGATCTTTGTTCATCCTTATGCTGTTCTTCTCTGTAAAATGGAGCATTATAACCAAACTCCCTTCCCACGAGGAAATCCAATCCATTAATAACCCGCTATCCACTGAACTTTATGCTCGTGATGGATCTCTATTCGGGATTTTTTACGATGAAAATAGAGCTGACCTTGACACCAGCGACCTTACCACCTCTTTCAAAAACGCTCTATTAGCAACTGAAGATATTCGATTTTACAAGCATTCTGGAATCGATTACAGATCGCTAGGACGAGTTGCAATTAAATCCATCTTACTTCAAAATGACGCATCAGGTGGTGGCTCTACCCTTACCCAACAATTAGCCAAAAACTTATATCCACGAAAAAGATTCAAGATTTTAAGTCTTCCTCTCAATAAATTTCGTGAGATTGCAATCGCCCAAAAACTTGAGAAAAACTACACAAAAGATGAGATTCTCTTGCTTTATTCGAATACTATATCTTTCGGAGAAAGAGCGTTCGGCTTACACACTGCTTCGAAAAGATTCTTTGGAAAAGAACCTAGCAAATTAAATCTTGAGGAATCTGCAACCCTAGTCGGTATCTTAAAAGCCCCTACTTATTACAGCCCCAAAAGAAATCCAGAAAGATGTACTGCTAGAAGAAATACTGTTTTGAATCAAATGAACAAGTATGATTTTATCTCAGACACAGAACTCGAAGAAGCTAAATCTAAAGAACTTGTACTCAACTATAAATCTATAAGCGAATCAACGGGACTTGCTCGTTATTTTCAGCAATACGTTCGAAAAGAATTTGAAAAATGGGCAAAAGATAACCCGAAGGAAAATGGGGATATCTACCACATCAAGCGTGATGGCCTTAAAATTTACACTACACTCGATTATGATCTTCAAATAGCGGCTGAACATAATATGGAAAAACACATGGCTGCTTTACAAGGGATATTTGAAAGATCATGGAAGAATGGTAACAAATATGGCCCAGGTGACCGATACTTTAAAAATGAAATTTCATCTGGAGAACTTGGCAAAAGGTTTAAAAATAGAACGAATGAAGAAATAGAAGTATTGATGGATGTGGAACGCAAAATGAAACTGTGGTCTTGGGATGATTCGCCGACTGAAATGAAAAGTGTGGAAGATTCTATCAGGCATTACATGAGTTTATTGCACACAGGGGTTCTAGGAGTTCAACCAAAGTCAGGTGAAATCGTAGCCTATATAGGCGGAATAGATTATGGACACTTTCAATATGACAATGTAGTTAGTAAAAGACAAGTTGGCTCAACATTCAAGCCGATCGTTTACTTAAAAGCCTTACAAAAAAATCTTACTCCTTGTGATTATTTCCCGAATGAACGCAGGATCTACTCAGACTACAAAGACTGGGAGCCCCAAAACTCGGATGGGAAATATGGAGGGTATCTTTCCGTAAAAGAAGCACTTACCCGTTCGGTTAACACGGTTTCTGTACAATTGATGTTTCATGCAGGAATGAAAAATGTAGTTCAGTTCGCTGAGGAGTTAGGAATAGAAAGTGATCTACCTACTGTACCTTCTCTAGTTTTGGGAACAGCTGATATTTCCTTACAAGAAATGGTTACTGCTTATAGTGCCATTATGAATGGTGGAGAAAAACCTGATTTATATGGAATAAGTAAAATAACAGATTCCAAGGGCAATATCTTGTATGAACGTAAAAAACAATCCTACGTCAAAACAGAAGTAGAGGCTTCTTATAAGATGATTCAAGATATCATGAAAAATGTTACTGCTCAAGGTACTGGGGCACGACTTTATAATTATAATATTCCTTTTGAAGTTGCAGGCAAAACAGGTACCACACAAAACCAAACAGATGGTTGGTTTATTGGCGGAACAGAAGATTATGTTTTTGGAGCATGGGTCGGAGCACAGAACAGAGGAATTCATTTCCGAAATTTGGGGACTGGTTCAGGCGGACGAACAGCATTACCTATGGTAGGCAGAATGTTTGAATATGTAGCAAGTAAAGGTTATCAACCAAGTATAATAGAGTTTGATTCTTTACCTGTGAGCTGTCCAGATTCAATTAGCACAGAAGAATACGCTTTTCTTCAAGAACACCCGGGGCAATTTGCAGCTGTAGAACGATCACGAGACCCTGACAATCTTGATATTTTCGATATTCTATTTGGGGAGGAAGATCAAGGAGAAGTTATAACTGGCGAACCAAGAAAATCTACTAAACGTGCACCACGAAGAACACCACGTAAATATAAATCTCGTAAATCAACAAATAATAGAGAATTAGAAAACTTCAAAAATCAAGTTGAAAATTCAATTCGAAAATTGATGAAAAAGAATAAGAAAAAACGGCGGCGTAATTAAGTAAACGCGAATTACACCTTATAAAATTTAACGTGAATAATGGATAAATCCTAAGGAATCTATCACTTTACTTTAATCAAGTAAGCTTTTCTTCGAATTATTTCTCCAGCCTGCCCTACTTTCATAAGAAACATAATAGATTTTTAAATCAGCACGGCTTTCATATTCAACAAAATACACACTTACATCTGCTCGAGATTCATAGTCAACAAAAAACCATTTTCCTTCATTTCCTCTTGCACCTGACTCATAGTCTTCTTTATAGACTAGAAGGTCTGCTTGACTTTCATAATCACATACAAATACACTGACATCCGCCCTACTCTCATATTCCACCTCATATACTTTTTGGGCGGAAGCCCCTAAAGAGAAAAGAAAAATAATACAACAAAATAAATACTTCATACTAGCTAAACGTTTAGGAAATCGCTTCGGTATAATTTTTTGAAACTTGTTCCCAATTTATGATATTATTCCAATTATCAATATAATCCCCTCTCCTGTTTTGATAATTTAAATAGTAAGCATGTTCCCATACATCGATACCTAAAATAGGAGTTCCTGGTTTTTCAACAATTTGCTTCATCAACGGATTATCTTGATTAGGTGTAGAGCTGATAAATAAATTTTTATCTTGATCAACACTCAGCCAAGCCCATCCAGATCCAAATCTAGACTTCGCTGCAGCTGCAAATGCTTTTTCGAATGCTTCTTTGGAATTAAATGTAGACATGAGAGCGGTTTTTAATTCTGGACTCATAGCACTTCCTCCAGGCTTCATAATTTTCCAAAACATGGAATGATTGTAATGGCCACCTCCATTATTTCGCACACCAACATCAGCATTTTGATCTTTAATAGAAGCTAATATATCCATTAAGTTTTTTCCCGCTAAAGGGTGATCTTGTAATGCCGCATTTAATTTTTTCACATATCCAGCATGATGTTTGTCATGATGAATTTCCATGGTTCTTGCATCAATATTCGGTGCAAGAGCACTAAAGTCATAAGGTAAATCAGGTAATGTAAAAGTAGGTGTGGTAGAAGTCGAAGATTGTTCTTTTTGTGTGGGATCATTCGTACAAGAAAGGACAGGCAAACTTCCAATCCCTACTGCTACCATACTTGTTTTATGGACAAATTCTCTACGTTTCATATTAAGCTTTTTTAGAATCAAGTGAAAGCTACAAAATAAAAGCCACTTTTCATTTATTGTAGCAAAAGAGTTCAATATTAATAGAAAGAAATAAGGCCATTTATGTTTAACGTGAATTATAAAATCTTAGAATACTACACTTTTTAAAGAGATATTCACTTATTTTACAAGACCAATACCATTTAAATTTTAAGATGCCTGTACTGTATTTAAATGACGAATAGGATGTTTCGATCTATAAAATACAGTAATAGTCTCCGCTATTTCGATGTTTTTTAAGGAAGAAATCACTTATTTTAAGAAATATTTATCTGACATTTTAGTTTTTAAAAGGTATCATAAAGGAAAGATTCCTTTTAAAGCTCTAATACCTAAAATATGAAACATTTACTTACACTCATTTTCCTTTTTTCTTTTATTATGATGGATGCACAAGACAATCTAAATTATCAAAAACCAAGTGATGATATATTAAGTCTTGTAGATGTCCCCTTAGCTCCTCGCGTGCTTCTCAACAATGATAAATCAAGTATGATTCTATTATATAGAGATGCCTATAAGTCGATCGATGAATTATCAAGGAAAGAGTTAAGATTAGCAGGTCTGCGAATTGATCCTGCAACTAATATTGGCTCGAGAACAACATATTATAATGACATTGGTGTAAATCGAATTACTGTTCAAGAAAAGTCGGAACAAAAGGTTTCTGGACTTCCGTCCAAAGCTAAACTCACCAACTTCAATTGGTCTCCCGACTACTCCATGATTGCTTTTACACATACAACAGACAAAGGCGTAGAACTGTGGGTTCTTGATGTAAAAAAAGCAAAAGCAAAAAAATTAACCGAAGCAATTCTAAATGCGAATATGCGAAGCACCATTAACTGGTTTTCCGATAATAAAAGACTCCTAGTCAAAGTACTTCCCCAAAATAAAGTTGATCTTATTGACACAAATAATTCGATTCCTAGCGGTCCTACTATTTCTGTAAGTGATGGAAAAAAAGCTCAAAATAGAACGTACCAAGACTTATTAAAAAATAAAAATGATGAAGCAAATTTCGAACAATTAGCGACAAGTGAAATTCATATAATTGACGTAGAAGGAAATAGAGAAAAATTTCTTGATGCGGCGATGTATACATCCATCCGTTTTTCTCCGAATGGAGAATATGTATTGGTTACAACTATTGAACGCCCGTTCTCTTACTTGGTCCCATATAGAAGATTTCCATCGGTAGCAATGGTTTACACCAAAGACGGCCAAAAAATTGTTGAAGCGAATCGAACTCCATTGTTGGAAGATTTACCAAAAGGTTTTATGTCCACACAAAAAGGGAAAAGAAGTTATTCATGGAGAGCTGATAAACCAGCTAGTCTAGTTTATGCAGTTGCATTGGATGGAGGAGACCCTGCAGTTGAAGTAGAATATAGAGATGAAATATATCAATGGGACGCACCATTTGACGGTTCAGCTCGTTCACTAGTTAAAACTAAAAACAGATACAGTTACATATCTTGGGCAAATGATCAATTAGCTATTGTACATGATTATTGGTGGAATAATCGAAATACAAAGAGTTACACATTTGATCCTTCAGGTCAAAGTATGGAGGTAAAGACCATTATTGATAGAAACTATCAGGATCGCTATAACGATCCAGGTGATTTTGTTACAGATAAAAATGAATATGGTAGAAATGTACTTGTTCTTAATGAAGGTAAGGCCTATTTACTAGGTGATGGTTTTACAGAAAAAGGTCAATTTCCATTTTTGAACACTTACGATTTTGACAGTGGCAACACAGAAACACTATATAGAAGTGAGCTAGAGAATCAACTGGAAACACTATATGATTATGATTATACAAACAACAAGTTACTCGTTCGAATAGAAAGTAAAAGTGATTATCCCAATTTTTATTTCAGAGACATAAAGAGACAAAAAGTACAACAAATCAGTTTCTTTGAGAATCCTTTTCAAGCTATTCAAAATGTTGACAAAGAAGTCATTACGTACAAAAGAGATGATGGTTTAGAGCTTTCAGGAACCTTATACTTACCTGTTGGTTATGATAAGAACTCAGGCAAGAAAATGCCAATGATTTTATGGGCTTATCCGAGAGAATATAAAGATAAGAACAGTGCATCTCAGAACACGCAGAACCCGAATGAATTTACTTATCCTTACTGGGGATCGCCAATATATTGGGTAAATAAAGGATATGTGGTATTGGATGATGCTGCTTTTCCTATTGTAGGAGAAGGAGATAAAGAACCGAATGATTCCTTTAGAGAACAGCTTGTAGCGAATGCAAAAGCAGCTATAGATGCAGTGGATAATATGGGATATATTGATCGAAATAGAGTCGCTGTAGGTGGGCATTCATATGGAGCATTTATGGTTGCAAATTTACTATCACATTCCGATCTTTTCGCTGCAGGTATTGCAAGAAGTGGAGCGTATAACAGAACCCTTACACCTTTTGGTTTCCAAAGCGAAGAAAGATCATACTGGGAAGCACCTGAAGTTTACTATACAATGTCACCATTTATGCATGCTGATAAAATGAAGACTCCTTTGCTTTTAATTCATGGTGAAGCTGATAATAATAGCGGTACCTACCCTTTACAAAGTGAACGTTATTTTAATGCTCTTAAAGGTTTAGGTGCTACTGCTAGATTAGTAATGCTACCTAAAGAAAGTCATGGGTATAGAGCCAAGGAAAGTATTCTACATTTACTGTGGGAACAAGATCAGTGGCTTGAAAAGTATGTAAAGAATAAAGAGACAGCTGAGGAATAATGTCATTAAAGTTTTGAGATTTTACTAAAGTTTTAAAGCAACAAAGATATAAGCAAACAATAGCGCATATGTCTTGCTAATTTTTACGTTTGTTGATTTTCTTGTATTCTTCAACTATACGTAGAATACCTTGATATCTTTCTGTATGTCCGTATTGGTTATATAGTTCAAGATTACATTCGGAAATATCGAACCCTACTAATGCAGCAGCATCTAGACAAGTAAACATATCTTCTTCGTTGCCCATTGCAAAACTAATTTCTGCTCTTGTTGCAAGACCTAAATCGAAAAGAGGTTGTATTTGTAAGGCTCTTTGAATAGTTTTAAATGCCAAGTCTAGTTCATTATTTTCTAGGTAAGTATATGCAAGGTTATTTATAATGATGACGTCTTCAGGATCGATATCATTTATTTTCAAAAGAATTTCTTTCTCTTCAAGTTGAAGTTCTTGATGTATATGAAGGATGAACAAATAGATCGTTTTTGTAGCTTTCTTAGATGCTGCTTTCTCGAATAACTGCAAAGCCTCTTGATATTGACCTTCTTTATAAGCATTTGTGCCTTTTTTTCTATATGCTAAATAATCTTGCCAGTCCTTTTCCACTTTTATATGGCTTGAAACAATTGTATTACTGTTTTTTATATCTAGAACACAGTGATTATAGATTTGCAATGGACTTTTAGGCATATCAAATTCAAATGATCCATATTGTTTTTTCTCTAACTTAATTCCATTTTCAAATCCCCAAATAATCTGTGGTAATTTAATAGCTCCATTTAAATCCGCTGAAATGGTGAAAGGGCCGAAAGCATATGTCATTGCAAAAGCGAAAAATTCATTATAGTACATTGTATTGAATAAAGCAGTATAATGTCCATTTCCTAATTCAATACTATAAATAAAGCTGTTGAAATGCGACATAAGATCAAGATACCAATGGTTTTTCAATTCTTCAAACTCCCTCAGGAATTCTACCATTTCTTCAAAACCATTCTTTATTCGCTGAAAATATTTTTTATTTATTTGAATAAGCGTCTTTTTAGTATGTACCTTTTGTATACTATCTTGATAAGAATTGAAATTAAAAAATCGAGCAGCTAACCCGCCATAGAAATTCACAATGCATTCTACACTTCTTAAAGATAATGACCTAAGTTCAATTCGCTCTTTATTAGTCTTTGTCGAAAAGCTTCTCAAGTCTTGAGGAAAAGTAACATGTACGATATCCATTAATGTCGCATAAGGATCTTTGAGATAGCCTTTGATATAATGTAATACAAATGGCTTAACAAGCTCATATAAGCTATGATCCTCCTTTAAGATATCAAGAACAAGTTCTATTTCTTCTTCTGATTCTGATGTTAAATACAGTAATGCTTGACCTACATTCATTTGGTTAATCATGTGAATTCTTAGCAATCTTATTTATCAAAATGATTGATTTTTTATCTGATAAAATGAATAAAAAAGAAAGAAAACTAGTAAAAAGAGGTGTAAAATACTTTACACAAAACAAACTAATTACTGCGATTTTCACACAAAGAATAGCAAATATTTTGCAAGTACCTTGTTTACAGTATAAATTACTTGTTTAAAAAGAGAAAAGAAAATAAATTTGAAACAGAGTTTACCCTTAGAACTCGTTACAAGATATAAAATATAGACTTCATTCCAACTATTTGAAGTCAAAGTTATTAGCAACAAAAAATTACAGTTATGAGAACATTCATGCAATACATCGCCGTACCCTGTCTTTTCCTATCTGGTACTATTTATGCCACTCCAAACAGCGGAGAACCAGTAAAAGAAACAAAAAAATTCACAGTAGAACTTTCTGAATTCACTCATATTTCATCAGAAGAAGTTACTACGTTTGAATGGGAAACAATTTCAGAATTAAATTTCAGCCATTTCGTTTTAGAGTCTAGTAGAGATCTTCAAGTATGGGAATCTTCAAACGTTATTCTAAGTAATAAAGCGATAGAAGGAGGACAATATAGTGTAATGAAACCTACTGTTGACCAACATTATTTTGTGCGATTAAAAATGATTTTTGAAAATGGAGATCATTCTTATTCCGAACATCGATTAGTGACAGGATCCTTTGTGGATAAAGTCGAAATGAGAAAAAACACAGTTCCACATATTTTAGACTTGGGAGTAGAGAATATAACAGAAATTCAGATTGAGAATAAAGAAGGAGTAACTTTTCCTGTTGAGGTATTAAATAAAAAACAAATTGATCTTAAAAGTCTCAGAGCAGGGTTTTACTTGATTAAAATAAGAAAGGCTGATGGAACGGTAGAAACGAAAAAATATTTAAAACTATAAGGCCAATTTTATAAAGTTAGCAGACATACAAATTAAAGCGAATAATAGGTAAGGGATGCTATTTGTTACTTTCAGTATAATTTGCCTTAGAAACACGCTAGTGTAAATTAAATAATACCCAGTAGAAGGTTTCTTCATTGACCTATTTTCTAAAATGAAGTATCTTAAAAGTTACGATTAAACTCCCTTATCTATTATTCACACAAAAGAAAGGTTGCATGTTTCCCACAAAGGAGACATGCAACCTTTTTTTATAAGAAATGGAACAATATAATTTATGTAAATAGAGAGGATAAAAAAAAGGGAAAGCCGATCATTATACAATGATGGCCCCCTCAATAAAATCACAAATCCAAAATTATCAGGTCCAAATTTGCTTTTCATGGAAGGACCAGGTCATTAAGACAAAACAAAAATAAATAAAATTTCAAAACAAGTGGAAATTTTAAATTAATATTTTACAAAAATTATTTTCCTGAAATATTGGTTTGAGTTAGTGGGTTTAGCACAGAATATTATTTGGTTTATTGCGAGGATTACTATTCATGAAAATCGTCATTTTTAGATTTTCCCAAAAGAATACTAAGTAAAAAAGGGTTCAAACAAAATTTGTAGGATGCATAGCTCCTTTATAACCAATAAAACACTCATATTAAAACATAGAAAAATGTCTTAGAAAGGAGTGGAACAGAGACCATTACCTGCATTCTCTTTTGGGCTTAAGCCCAAAAGAAATAATACGGAACTATAAAACTTGATAAGGTAAGTGATTAATCCAGCTTCAAAACTTGCAAAAATGCCTTTTGCGGTACTTCAACATTCCCAATACTTCTCATTTTCTTTTTCCCCTTCTTCTGTTTTTCCAATAATTTACGTTTACGAGTAATATCACCACCGTAACATTTAGCTGTAACATCTTTACGCAATGCAGATATTGTTTCTCTTGCAATTATTTTAGCACCGATTGCAGCTTGAATCGCTATCATAAATTGCTGTCTAGGAAGTAATTCCTTTAATTTCTTACAGATTTTCCTTCCGAAGGAATCGGCTTTATCTCGATGAACTAATGAAGACAATGCGTCAACAGAATCACCATTTAGCTTAATATCTAATTTTACAAGATCACTTGGTTGATAACCTGTAGGTTGATAATCGAAAGATGCATATCCTCTAGAGATAGATTTTAATCGATCATAGAAATCAAAAACAATCTCCGCTAAAGGCAATTCGAAGCTTAATTCAACTCTTTCAGTAGTTAAATAAGTTTGCTTCGTGAGATTCCCCCTTTTATCCATACACAAGGACATTATAGCACCTATATATTCAGGTTTCGATATAATTTGTGCACTTATATAAGGTTCTTCAACACGATCGAGCAAAGTAGGATCTGGAAGATCGTTTGGGGTATTGATTAATAGTTTTTCACCCTTTTTAGTGTACGCATAATACGATACATTTGGAACTGTGGTGATGACTTCTTGATTAAACTCTCTAGATAATCGTTCTTGGATAATTTCCAAGTGCAGCATTCCTAGAAAACCACACCTAAAACCAAACCCCAATGCAACTGATGTTTCAGGTTCAAATACAAGTGAGGCATCATTTAATTGCAACTTCTCTAATGAATCTCTTAAATCTTCAAAATCATCATTATCTATAGGAAAAATACCAGCAAAAACCATAGGCTTTACTAGCTCAAATCCATCTATACCAGTCTCACAAGGATTTGCAACTGTAGTAATGGTATCTCCTACTTTAATTTCACTTGATGTTTTGATACCAGTGATGATATAGCCTACATCACCTGTTTGTAGTTCTTTCTTCGGTACTAAATCCAATTGCAATATGCCAATTTCATCTGCTGTGTATTCATTTCCAGTATTCACAAATCGAACATGATCTCCTTTTTTCAGGACACCATTTAAAATTCGGAAATAAGCAATAACTCCTCTGAAAGGATTGAAAACAGAGTCAAATATTAAAGCTTGTAGCGGCGCTTCTACCTTTCCCTGAGGAGCAGGAACTCGATCAACAATAGCATTCATAATATCTTGAATACCAATTCCCGTTTTTCCACTTGCTAGAACAATTTCATCTTTATCACAACCTATCAAATCAATAACCTGATCACTCACTTCTTCAATCATCGCAGACTCCATGTCTACTTTGTTTAAAACAGGAATAATTTCAAGATCGTGTTCAATAGCTAGATATAAGTTTGAAATAGTTTGGGCTTGAATTCCTTGTGAAGCGTCAACTAGCAACAAAGCTCCTTCGCAGGCAGCAATCGATCTTGAAACTTCATAAGAGAAATCGACGTGACCAGGTGTATCAATCAAATTAAATGTATACGTTACACCATCTGTATGCTTGTAGTAAATCTGAATTGCATGTGACTTGATTGTGATGCCTCTTTCTCTCTCTAGATCCATATCATCAAGAGCTTGATTCGTCATGTCCCTTTCTGAAATGGTTTGCGTAAATTCAAGTAATCGATCAGAAAGTGTTGATTTTCCATGATCAATATGAGCTATAACACAAAAATTCCTTATCTCTTTCATATGCCACAAATATACTCAGTAGTCTTATATTCTGCATTATTTATACCGAGTCTTTATCTTTTTTTTACATTGACTCTGTTTAAATTTCACCTCAATTAATCTTAAGAAATCTAAGTCTTAGGCTAGTCCTTCGAAATTTATAGTCAAATCTGACTCTTTAAAAGGTTTCTGAAAAATTCCTTATCCTTTATTCTATCTAACTAGCACTTTTTTTCAATTATACAATAGATCAAATTATTTTCATGTCAACAGAAAAAGAAAGTTCGGCCTTAAGTCCAATTGCGTTAAAAAATGTCGAAATTTTGTCGTACATAAAAGCAAGTGTATGAGCATACACTATATCAAAACAAATCGAAAAAATCAAC
>JAHDGD010000210.1:2794-5786 GCA_020627825.1 Saprospiraceae bacterium | reverse complement strand
TTTGCAAAAAACTGTGCTTTTGGGGTCGGACTGTAAACCACATTTAACTTTGGGCTAAAATGCTGACTCCAGCTTGAGTTTTCAGTATTACTGAGAAAATTTTGATATCCATGACGAAATATATCTAAACGTGATGCTAAACTGAACATCCAATTTCCTAACTCAAGGTCAGTCTTTTGGTACAATGCTGTATTGAATTCATTGATATCTCCATATGCACGACGTGTTAAAATTCTCTCTTTTTGAAAGGTGTTGCTCAATTGTATATTGTTGATCAAGTCATGTCTAAAATCCGCCCCGATAGCAAAATTTAAACTCTTTTGACCCAGCAATAATTCTTTTTTATACTCACTATTCATTCCATAGGTATGCCTATTCTCTTTTTGCTCTATCTGATCACCAAAATCAGGATCATTTAAGAAAAAGGTGAAATTGGAATACAATAAGAATGAAGACTTTTGATAGTAAAATTTGTTTGTCCAACTGGATTGGTGATCTAAAAAGTATCTGTGATTTAAATTGAAGCTAGTGCGCATCACTCGTCCACCTTCTGTATCATCTATAGCACCAAATTCAGAGATTAAATTTTGTTTTACCGCTCTTTCTGGAATCTGTCCAGAGGCATTCCATTCGCTAAAAAAGTGTTTAATACTGAAACCAATTTGACTCTTAGTACTTCGTCTAATAAAACCATTCAACATAAGATTCGAACGATGTAAATTTTGCGGGGATTCAAAATACCCATCTGTTTCGTACAATTCATTTGCTAGGTACAGATTTTTATTGACATCATTAACAATAGGGACCATGCTCACCAATCTTCGTGTTGCAAAATCACCTAATTCAACACGCAAAAATGGATCCTCAACTTTATTTTTCGTTTTAAAAGACACGTAGCCTGCGGTGTTAAAATTACCTTGGTTATAATAATGCGGTCCTTTCCCAAACTCTATTTTTTCAATAGTTTCAGGAATCAAAAAATGTAGATCGGCATATCCTTGACCATGTGCATGTGAAACCATGTTTACTGGAATGTCATCCACCTGAATAGCCAGATCCGTGCCGTGATCGATGTCAAATCCTCTTAAAAATATTTGTTCTGCTTTTCCACCACCAGCATGTTGTCCGATAAACAGTCCTGGGACTTGTGAAAGAATATCCTGGGAAGTGTTTACAAAACTTGTGTGAATATCTATATCCGATATGAAATGAAGCGCGTCTACTTTCGGTGTAATAACTAACTCCTCTAGGTTTACAGCTTCTTCAGTAAGCATAATTTTAATTTCCTTTTCTTTCGACTCAACTATCCATTCGCTTTCTGAATAGGCAATGTGTGATACTTCTAAGGTGTCTTGTATATTGAGTTGCTCAATAACAAAGATTCCATTATAATCAGAATAATAAAATTCGCCTTGTGTTCTATTCTCAATAATTGCCCCGATAATTGGTTCTTCATTTTGATTTACAATAAAGCCAATATTCATTTGAGCTGAAACAGTATTATTAAAAGAAAAAATACAAGATAATAGAGTACTCAATATAAATGGACTTAATATTCGTGGTTTTAGTATCATGATTGTAGATTTTAGATGATTAAGTGGTTTTTAATGTCACATTTTGTTCATAGTCAAAAGTGATTTGTTCTATGTACGATGATACTTAGTGATTTGGATTTCAGTTTTTTATTTCTTCAAAGAATATCTTCATCTTACATTTCATTATTTACATTTGTGCTTAACGACACCTTGATAAATTATGGCGCCAGATTACATACAACATATTAAAAACGGTGACAAGACATACTTCGATAAATTGTACCTTGACTATTCTGAAGTAGTCTATGGTCATATCTTAAGGATTACGCGTGATGAGTTTGCTGCTCAATCTGTACTTCAAGATACTTTCTTGAAAGTTTGGAACAACATCAATACTTATGATGAGACGAAAGGTGGTTTTTTCGCTTGGATTGCAAGAATCGCCAGAAACTCAGCCTTAGATGTTGTTAGACTTAAAGGATTTCAGCAGAGAAAAAAAACCGAATCCTTTGACATACACGTTCATAATAACAAATCAGATAAATTAAAAAATACAAATATGGACTTCGAGTCCATTAAATCAATGGTTGATGATAAGTATCAAGAAGTTCTTGATATGGTTTATTTACAAGGGTATTCTCAAAAAGAAGTTTCAGAAAATTTGGACATACCTCTAGGAACCGTTAAAACACGTCTTAGATACGCGGTAAATATTTTAAGAGAGCAATTAAAAGATGAAAAAACTTTATTATTCACAATAACAGGATTATTGTTGTTGCTTAACCTTATGTATCAATGGATCAGAAGTTAAAAGATATTATAGAATCCGGACTTTTAGAGCTCTATGTCATAGGTGATTTAGATGCTACTGAAACAAGTCAAGTTGAAACTTGGCTTCGTGATTATCCAGAATTGCAAACAGAATTAGTTTCGATTGAAAAGGCGTTAAACCTTTACAACGCTAGCCATGCTGTTACTCCTCCTGAGGGTCTTATAGATATTATCAAACATAAACTTCCTAGCAACGTTCATCTTGATGGTGTATCGTCTATAAATAACAAACCCAAATCCAAGTTAAATTATTTAATGGCGGCAAGTCTAATTGCTTTACTAGGTTTGTCCTTATTCTATTCTTATCAACTTACGCAAAACCTTGATGAAGCAGAGAGCAGATTAGTTGATTGTGAAGAGGATCAAAAATCTAAGGAAAGAGAATACTTGGTTTATGAACAATTAAAGCATCGATCAAATAATATAGTATTGGCGGAAGCCACAGAAAAATACCCAGAAACCGATATTTATATCCACAATAATGTCGAAACCAAAAAGACATTCCTTCAAATTCAAAACTTACCCGCTCTTGCCAGTGATCAAAGTTTTCAGTTATGGTCCTTAAAGGAAGGAGTAGATCCTATTCCTTTAGATGTTTTTGAAAAACTAGATGGTGAAATCATTGA
>JAHDGD010000210.1:0-2694 GCA_020627825.1 Saprospiraceae bacterium | reverse complement strand
AACTATCAAGGATTATTAAGCCCAAGCGCGACGGCAGATGCATCTTTTGACGACAATGTCCTCACTGAATTCAATATTGATAACGATGGTGACTTCTTAGAAGATTTAGTCATTCAAGTTATATCTAGAAACGGAAAAATGTATCTATTTGGTCCATCTAACCCTACTGGCACAGGTATCAGTTCGAGTATTTCGAAAGAAACTCCAAACATGTCTGTTGACATTACTGCATACAGTGAATCCGCGAAAATTCAAACCACTAATGGAATTTCACTTTTCGCTGGACCAAGAGACGACCCTTTCTTTATGGACTTTGCTCAATATGGAGCGATCATTTCTGGAAACGCCGGTGGATTCAATGATCCTGGAGCAGATACCTTCGAAGGAACTAATGTGTTATCAATTGTTGTCGAAGTTCCAAAAAGTTTATTAGGCTCAAATGACGTCATTAATACTTGGGTAGAAGCCAAGCAAAAATAAAATCAACATTAATAAATAAATAAAAACACAAATCATGAAATCATTAAAATATATATTTTTTACAACGATTATTACATTCAGTTTTATAGCCTGTGGAGATGACGAACCGCAAATGGAAACACTAGATTTTTCAGGAACATATACTACAGCAGACCAAATGGGACGTCCAGCAATTAATACTGTATTTATTCCGGGCGATCAGAAAGATTCTTATAATCAAACCATACCATCACAACAAGCAGCAATTTATCAAAGCACCATTGAGGCAGGTTTGAAAGCTCTTAGTCCGGCTTACGCCAATGATGGTGATCAAAATGCCTTGGGACTAGACGCGGCAACTTTTGCCAGTGTTTTAGCTACAGATGTCTTGAATGTGAGTTTAAATGGACCTACCACCTTTTACGACGGCACCAATGTTTTAACAGGAAGAAACTTAGCGGATGACGTAATCACCGTAGAGTTGTTATTGATTTTTGGAGGAGAGGATTTTACCGAAAATCCAAACTTATCTGATGATCATGTTGACGCTAATGACAAAGCATTTTTAAATAGCTTTCCATATTTAGCCACAGCTCACTAAGAAGGACTTTTTTAAATCTATAAAATTAAACCACTATGAAATATCCACGAATAATCATCGCCATCATATCAATTCCAAGCCTGATTTTTGTATTCGCTTTTGGGAACACAAATAGGATTGCCCAGCCAAACGATTACGAGCTTATTTTAAGTCAAAGCTCTTTGGCTGAACAAGAAATATTAACTAAAGAGTATACTTTTTGGGCTTCGAAATTTGACAAACACCCTAATCAGTATCCTTACTTATTAAAAATGGCTACTTATAAAAATAGATTATTTGATTGCTCGGGGACATTCCATTATCTCTTTTCCGCAACGGCATATCTAGAGGAGGCTAAAAAGTTATCTTTCTCAAGTGACGTTGCGGTTCTTCAAAAACTTGCACGAAACTATATTAAGATGCATCGCTTCTGCGAAGCAGAGGATGTATTACAAATTGCAGCAGATCTAGGAAATAAAAAGCGAGCGACCAAGTGTATCCAGTTTGATGTTCAGATGGAACTTGGAAATTATGCAGCAGCTGAGTTATTATTACAAGACATCTGTAAGAAGGTAGACTTCAACGCTTATATCCGCAAAGCAAAATGGGAAGATCATAAAGGCGAATTAGATAGGGCTGTCTTTTTAATGGAACAAGCCATGTCCATCGCTAAAAATTCACAAAATAAAACCTTGTTGATATGGTCTTATACTAACCTTGCTGATTTCTATGGACATCAAAACAGAATACAAAAATCTTACGATCATTATTTAAAAGCATTAGAAATTGAACCTAGTAATCATTATGCTAAAAAAGGGATAGCATGGATCAACTTCGCACATGATAAAAATGTAGAAGAAGCTTTAAATATAATCACGGCTATAAATGAGTATTACGATTCGCCTCAGTATGACTTATTAAAAGGAGACATTGCTTCTTATGCTCAAGACGATTTGGCTTATGCGAAAAATACTAAACGCTTTCTTAACACGGTACAAAAAGAACAAGGTTTAATGCATATGTATGGGCCTTCAGTTTCAGAAAAACTTATTGAGATGGATGTCATCGATTTGAAAGCTTTGGAGATCGCTAAGGACGAAGTAAGTATGCGCCCAATCGCATCTTCTTACGCTTTGCTTGCAAAAGTATTACATGCTATGGGTGAAAAAGAGAAAGCAGCCAATATCATTATTGATAAAGTATATGAAAAAACATTCGAGCCCGCTCCTTTATTGACTGCCGCGGAAATTCTTAAAGAAAATCAAATATCAAACAACATCATCGCTGAATTGAAAGCTGAGCTTTTAACGGCAACCTACGAACTCGGACCGCAATCCGAGCATATAATTGGCACCCTATAATTTGTAGATAGAACTTGGGGTTTTATCTCGGAGGAGGCTTTTGGCCTCCTCTTTTAAAAAATAAATGAGATGATTATTTAGTTGGTTTTTTCATTCTATTAGACTCGTGGTTTATTAGAATCTAGATTTTCATAGATCTAGAGTTTGAGGCTGGTCGGCAAGTCCAGTCTCTTTTTTTTATTTTGGAATAACCAGAGGCAATTTAAAACATAGACTCACATTCGGCGAAAGCCAAAACTTACTTAGCACTTAAAAACAAATCCAATTTAACCTCAGCAATACCCTCTTCGTTTT
>JAHDGD010000209.1 GCA_020627825.1 Saprospiraceae bacterium | reverse complement strand
GCTTCGGTGATAGTTCATGGTGGATAGTTAGTGTAAATTATTTGAAATTTAAAATGTCCAGTTTTCAATAAGATTGCGAGTCAGTAATCTCAAAATCTTGTTGTAACAAAGGCTTACTTAAATAAAGTTATTGTTCCGGCATATCCTTCAGTGCGATCATTAGTGTATGCTACTTCAATATAATAAACAAATACTGCAGGGTTCAAGGGTCTATCATTAAATTGACCATTCCATCCTTCCGAAGGATCATTGGGTAAGAAGTTATCGTTCTTGAACAATCGATTTCCCCATCTGTCATAGATCACCATTGTGCGGATAATCGACACTTCATCACCTGATGATACATAAAACACATCATTTAATCCATCTTCGTTGGGACTGAAAATATTCGGAATATAAATTTGATTAATTTGTTCTACCCGAACCTCTACACTATCGAACGCAATACAACCGTTCTCGTCCACAACTTCTACAGTAAATAAGGTTGTTTCCGTAGGATTACTAAAAATGGTGACACACGTATCACAAGAAACGAGGTTAGCTGGTTCCCATTGAATGGTCGCAATATCCCTATTAGCACTTGCTTCTAAATAAATAGAATCTCCACTGAAAATGGAAAAGCTGTTCCCTAAGTCAACTGTTAATGGTTCCTCTTCATCTATTTGATAAACAGATTCAAAAAGACAACCATTTGCATCCGTAATTTCAAGATCATACGTCCCTACTTCTAGAGCTGGAAATGTAAAAGGTAAAGTTTCAGTGGTTTGTGTTGAATTGCCATTTAATGAAATTTGATAAGGGCTGACTCCTCCATTTATTTCTTCAATAATGATGGTTCCACTATTTTCACCTGGACATAAAACGGATTCTGTAAAAATCGAAACCTCGATTCCATCGGGTGCTGTAAGTGTTATACTATCAATAGCGGCACAACCAATTGCATCCGTGACTGAAACAAAGTAAGTTTGATTTCCTAAGTTTGTGACAATAGCCTCATCCTCACCATTACTCCATGTGAATGCATAAGGTTCAATTCCCTGTGATGCAACTACTTGTGCGCTTCCATTAACAGCTTCATTACAACTTAAATCAAAACCATTATAATCAGAAGTGACTTCAGCATTTGTTGTTACATTACTCACTACAACTGAAGCTTGAGCTCCACCGAAAGAAATAGCGCAATTTGTAAAAGGCGATAAGGCCGAACTTACGGAATAATCAGTGGAGGATTCAGGAAATACGGTAAAAAGTTCACCATCCATTACATCCTCTATTTCTATAATGGAAATTCCATCAAATAATTCAACGTTAAGACCAGAAGGTGAATCGTGACTGAATACGAGTTGGACAGAGTCTCCTTCGCAGATCATGCCCCCACCTATAATCGATAATTCTATAGTAGGAATAAAGGTTAATTCAACAAATAAGATGGAATCACATCCGTTACTTCCACCATTAGGAAATAAGACCGATCCAGAAGGATTGTTTATATCAAATAGGATGTTCTGTATGATTATGTGTTCTGTTTCACATAATGTATCCAAAAATAGCCCTTCTTGAATGGGAGCATAATTCAAATCAATAGTAACAATGGAATCACATCCTGATGCACTAGTTATGGATTCTATTCCACTAGGATTTAATTCGTTGTATACCGTTCCATTAACCGAAACTTCGTAGCCATCTCCAGTACAACCTTCATAGCTTTCTTCGCCTTCAAGTTCTAGTTCATAAATCAAGTTAATGTCTACAATAGAGTCACAACCAAAGGAACTTATTAAAGTATCTGTTCCTATAGGATTTTCCTCATTGTACATGGTTCCATTAACAAAAACTTCATAACCATCACCTGTACAACCTGTATAAAGCTCTTCACCCATTAAAACATCTGAAAATGTTAATTGTACTACTACAATTGAATCACATCCAGAAGCATTAATTAAGAATTCTGTACCACTTGGATTATTTTCGTCGTAAATAGTAGAATGTACTTCAACAGAAAATCCATCATCTGTGCAACCAAAATGATTGATATAGGTGAAATTCGTTTCATTTAAAACGGGAATAACAACATCTGTAAAACAGCTAGGGTCATCTGAATCTTCTATGTTGAAAAATAGGGTGTCAGCTGAAACATCATACGGGCCTAGCGTGATCGCATCATTATAATTTCCTGTTGAATTTAATCCATCATTGGCCGTCCAAGATCCTGATACATTTTCCCCCTCTACCACTATATCGACGAAAAATAAATTATCAGTAGAATCTTGAGGTGTGCCATTATTATTGCATTGAAAATTACTTAAAGTATAGGTAAGTGCACAAGATTCAGCGCAGCTTTCCGGAATGTAAGTAAAAGGCACTATACATAAGGAATCGAAGATACTGAATGCTAAGGTATCATCAATGAAATTGTATGGACCTATTAAGACAGATTCGTTGAATGACCCTGAACTATTGTACACATCATTTGCATTCCATAAACCTGAAACATTAATTCCTTCAACTATGATTTCTATGCTATATTGATCATCTGTTGAATCTGCTATTGTTCCATTGTTATCACAAATTACATCTATGATGGTAAAACTTAGTTCGCATCCTTCTGAACAACTCGGTGGCGGATCAAGTTGGATGTCTAGTATGCAGGTTTCATCCAGTTGATCCAAAACGGAAAACACTAATTCTCCTTCCGATATTATATAAGGACCTATGTTGCTGGGTACATTATATACTCCTGTTGAAGAATTAATGTCATCTGCTATCCATGTTCCTGTTTCATTTTCTTGAATCACCGTTAAGTCAAAAAAGTAAACATCATCAGAAGAATCCAATGCCGTTCCATTGTCATCACATGTTATGTTTTCAATTACGAAATCGAGTTCACAGGCCTCAGAACAAGTTGCTGGAGTTTGAATGATCACTTCAGTACTACAATTAAAATTTGAAGCATCAAAAATGTCAAAGGAATATAAGCTTTGATTTATAGGGTAGGGGCCAAGTGATACAAATTCGTTATATGTTCCTGTAGAACCATTTATATCATTTCCCAACCAAACTGTCGAAATATTTGAACCTGTGACCAAAATATCAAAGAAAAAGACATCGTCTAAAGGATCGGAAGCAGTTCCATTATCTGAGCATACAATATTAAAGAGTTCATATGTTATAACGCACTCTGGAGAGCAAGTGGGTGGGGCTTCTATGGAAACTTCGACGCTACAAAAATTATCTACTCCATCAAAAATACTAAAGTTAACATCTCCTGATGCTATGGGGTATGGACCGATAAAACTTGCTTCGTTATAATTACCTGTTGAATTAATGAGATCGTTTGCCTCCCAACTAGATGATGTATTGACTCCAGTTACCACAATTTCAGCTATGTAAAAATCGTCAGAATCATCTGATGGTGTATTGTTATCAAAACAAGTTACATTGATCAAGTTGTAGTCTATAATGCATTCATCTGAGCATGTTTCAGGTGGTATAATGTCAAGAACAGCCACACAGTCAGAATTGTCAACATCTGTAAAAGTTATCAGAAATGAACCATCGGAAATGGAATAAGGACCTAAAGTAGTTGTTGTATTATAAAGTCCTGTTGAAGAATAAATATCATCTGCCGTCCAACCATTGGGTGATGTCATGGTACCATCCAATACAACATCAATAAAAAACTGATCATCGCTAGGATCAGAAGCTGTTCCATTGTCATCACACAATGTTTCTTGAAGATCAACTTCCAATATACAGGTAGGTTGACCTATGCCATCACACATTCCAAGTAAAAATCCATTTGACCCCCCATCTCCATCAAATGTCAACTCTGTAAAAGGAGCACTACTAGTCACTTGAAAAATACCCCCATCATTATTGCAAGGTCCACAAGTAACTGTATTGTCATCAATGGAAAGACAACCACATATTGCTGTTGTAGTAATATCAGCACCACCATTAGCTAATATAGTGAAATCATCAATTCCTTGAATATTATCTAAACCACCTATTATAAAAGTTGCACTCGTCACAGGTGGATCAAATTGAACTGCCAAATTAAAGGATGCATTTATTCCAAGCCATAAAGAACTGCCTGCAAGTGAAACCGTATTACCACATGAAGAAGTATATGCACCTCCAAAAGTTCCTATATCTCCTATTTCTTCCGTTGTTACTTCAATTCCGTCTATTGTGGCTGGGAAAGTTCCATAATATTCACCACATTCACATTGTGAGGATAGGCGGATGATACTTCCGCTAATAAGTAAAACAATAAAGAGAATCGTTTTGTAAGACATGACTGTAATGTTTATAGAAACACAGTAATGAAAAAAAACACGTAACCATTCGCACATTTATTCAAACATAATGATGTTGAAATTGTTTTGTAACACCATGAAAATGAATGATATATGATATCTTCTTAATGCTTTTTTAAAGCATCGGTACAATATCACATTATACTTCTTTTTAAGAGTCATACTGTAATTTGTTACAATACTTAAAAAGAATCCTTACATGTTGCAAGTTTCATAATCTTCAGATCGTCTTATTCAAATACCCAAATCGATCGATCTGCAAGCCCTCCATCTTGTGCATCAAGTCCCTCCTGTAAATTGACCAAATTATAGTCATATTCAGAAGTAGGATATAAAAAACGCACGGGTATGATACCTGAAGGATTAAACATAGAAGAGGGAATATCCTCTGTAACTAATTCAGGGATATTGGTTCTTCTTTTATTATTCCATGATTGGATAAAGTTAAACCCATAATAAGAGATGTATGCTTCTTCTAATATTATGGTATAGCGTTGATCAGAAGATAAATTCGTTAGTGAAAGGTGTGAAGTTATGTATTCAGAAACTTCCTCTCCTAATGCATTCAGTCGATTTAACTCCATGTTTTCGCGAACTGCTTCTTGTAAAGCTTCCTCTATAACTTCGATTGAAGCATTTTGATGATGCAATATTTCAGCTTTCATAAATAGTATTTCAGCATATGAAAGTAAAGGGATTTCAGAATCTTTTCGCGACCAGGTCAAGTTTGCTGAATCACCCCATTCATACAAAGAAGGATCTGATGTAGGCCCACTAGTGTATCTGCTAAATCGAGGATCATCCTTGTTAAGGAGGCGTTGCATGAATGTTCCTGACAGAAAATAAGTAGAAGGACGTTCTAGATTGAATGTGTAAAGTGGATTTGGTCTGTCTTCGCCAAAAAAGTAAACAGCTTGCTCATTAGCACTCGCAAAAGATTGATCTAATGCTTGTAATATGTCTTGATCCACATCATTTTGTTGATTACGGAGATTTAATAAGGTGCGGGCTTTAAGCCCAAAGGCGAATTTTCTCCAACGCATCATATCTCCATTAAATAAGAGATCTGTCTCTGATATATCAGCATTTAAAGAACTTGATTCTAATAATAAAATGGCCTCATCTAATATGTTTATTATGGCAGCATAAATCTCTTCTTGTCGATCATAAACTGGTGTTGTATTTTCTACTTCAAATAATGATTCTGTGTATGGAATATCACCAAATAAATTCGTTAGATTGCTATATTCATGCGCCAAAAGAATTAGGGATATGCCTTCCAAATCTGTGGAATTTTGTTCCTGAGCTAAGTCCTTTAACTTTTTGGCGGAAGCCAAACTACCCGTATAATATCCATGTGTCCATACATTTTCGAAATTTACAGGACTAATGATATAGGAAGTAAATACTTTTGAATCACCTTCCTTAAAATAATCGATATAAATACCCGATAATCTTGCTGAAAAACTAACTTGGTTAAACGCAAC
>JAHDGD010000208.1 GCA_020627825.1 Saprospiraceae bacterium | reverse complement strand
TAGATGTATCTCTGTCAACTGATTTTATTCCTTATCCATTATTCACGTTATTTAATATTAACCCATGACGCTATATGAACAATTGGGAGCGGAACAGCTTCATGAACTTGTAGATTCCTTTTATGACAATGTGCTAAATGATGAGCGAATTGCACATCTTTTCAAAACTGATATTGCATTAGTTAAGTCGAAACAATATAAATTTTTGACTCAATTTTTGGGTGGACCAGGGTTATATACAGAAGAATACGGACATCCTCGAATGCGCATGAGACATATGCCGCATGAGATTACACCATCATCAGCCTACGCATGGCTTGAAAATATGAAAGCTGCGATAGATCGTTTAGAGGTTTCTGAAGAATTAAAAACTCAGCTATTTGCACGATTTCCGAATGTAGCAGCGCACATGGTGAACCACCCAGATGAATAGCCCTGTCACTTTTGGGCTCGAGCCCAAAAAAATATAATTAAAAAAAGAAGCGATAGGAGGAAATTAAGACGGTATAACTCCCAGTTTCTTTCCTACTTTGGCAAATGCTTCAATAGCTTTGTCTAAGTGTTCGATTTCATGACCGGCACTGAGTTGTACTCTAATCCTTGCTTGCTCTTTGGGGACAACTGGATAGAAAAAACCAATAACATAGATCCCTTCATCGAGTAAATCCGCGGCCATTTGTTGTGCTAATTTTGCATCATAAAGCATAACAGGGACAATAGGATGTTCTCCAGGAATTATATCGAAGCCATTTTTAGTCATTTTATCTCTGAAGTATAAAGCGTTTTTTTCAAGTTTATCCCTTAAAGTTGTACTTTGGCTCAATACATCAAGAACTTTAATAGAAGCTCCTACAATTGCTGGGGCTAGGGTGTTGCTAAACAGATAGGGTCTTGAACGTTGTCTTAAAACTTCTACGATTTCTTTACTTGCTGCAGTAAAACCACCACTTGCACCTCCTAGAGCTTTCCCGAAAGTTCCAGTAATAATATCAACTCGTCCCATAGCATTTCTGTATTCATGGGTGCCTCTTCCTGTTTTTCCAACAAAACCAGTAGAATGGCACTCATCGACCATAACGAGCGCATTGTATTTATCTGCAAGATCACAAATCTTGTCTATTTGGGCTATTGTACCATCCATGGAAAATACTCCATCAGTGGCGATCATGATTCTTCTAGCTCCCTCTTTAGTTGCTGCTTTTAATTGGATTTCAAGATCTTCCATATCATTGGTCTTATATCGATATCTTGCAGCTTTGCACAAGCGAATTCCGTCAATAATCGAAGCATGATTTAAGGCGTCACTAATGATCGCATCTTCTTTAGTCAATAGAGGTTCGAATAAGCCTCCATTTGCATCAAATGCAGCAGCATATAAAATGGCATCTTCAAGACCTAGAAACGAAGCTATTTTAGCTTCAAGTTCTTTGTGAATGTCTTGTGTTCCGCAAATGAATCTTACAGATGACATCCCGAAGCCATGCGTATCAATAGCGTCTTTGGCAGCCTGAATAACATCAGGATGTGAAGATAATCCTAGATAATTATTTGCGCAAAAATTTAATACTTCACCAGCTGAATCTGTTTTTATTTCAGCAGACTGCGGCGTTGTGATAATCCTTTCTTTTTTAAATAATCCAGATTGATCAATCTCGGAAAGTTCTGCTTGTAAAGCATTTTTTATTGTAGAATTCATACGTTCAATTTTGTTATCATTTCAGTAACCATTTTCGGAAGATCATAAGCGTGATTCCAATTCCAATCACTACGAGCAAGACGATCATCAATACTTGCGGACCAACTTTCAGCAATTTTTTGTCTAAAATCAGGTTCGTATTGGATGGCAAAGTTAGGGAAGTGTTTCTTTATTTCCTCATAAATCTCCGCAGGAGTGAACGACATTGCAGCGAGATTATAACTGGTACGTAAACTAATCTTATCAGAAGGGGCCTCCATGATTTCTATGGTCGCTCTTATAGCATCAAAAATATACATCATGGGTAATTTAGTATCCTTATCTAAAAAGCATTTGTATGTTTCTCCTTTGATAGCTGCATGAAATATTTCTACTGCGTAATCAGTAGTTCCGCCTTCTGGAATTGATTGGTAGCCAATAATACCAGGATAACGTAATGAGCGGATATCAAGATTGTATCTCTGGAAGAAGTAATTACACCATAATTCTCCTGTTACTTTACTCATACCATACACGGTTTCTGGCATAAGTGGAACATGCTGTTGTGTATGCTCCTTAGGAGTGGTAGAACCGAAAACAGCGATGGTGCTTGGGAAGAAAAAGCGTTCGATGCCATTATCCCGACTCACAGATAAAAGTTTCAATAAAGCATTTAGATTAACATCCCATGTCTTTTTGGGATCCCATTCACCATTAGCAGAAAGCATGGCAGCGAGATGGTAGATTTGCGTGATTTTATAATCATGAATAAGTTCAATAACCCTTTTCTTGTTTGTAATATCTAAAAATTCAAAGGGAGAATTATCGAAGTCAGGTTTTCGAATATCCGTAGCAAGAACATTAGCTTGCCCATATTTCTTTCTCAACTCTTTCGCTAAAACTCTTCCGAGTTGACCATTAGCACCTGTTATGAGAATTTTAGCTTGTTCCATTGATTTTAATTAAATTGAACATACAGCCTGAAAACAATCCACGGCTGTTTCATTATTCTAGTTAAGTAATTATTTGGTTCTTCAAAAGAAACAAAAAACAACGAGATTAAGAAGTAAGTTTGAAAATTAGTTGCACAAACAAATATTTTTCAACTTGGGTTATTAGCAGTATAAATATTGTGCAAACTTGTTAAATTTTCAAATAAATTTTGAAGAGGGGTTGCATTAAAGTATTTTATGATATATCTTGCGGACAGCAGAAATCAAAAATCAAGAATCTTGTTAGTGTTCTAGCTGGCAAGTTAACAACCTTACTTATTAATTATTTATAATATTAATTCACTTATTATTAAATTTTACTATGATTAAAAATTTTTTACTACTATTGGTATGTGTACTCTCGTTCACTGCCCTTAACGCACAGAGAAATTGTGGATCGATGGATTTATTAGAGGAGCAACTGCTTAATGATCCAAAACGCCAATCAAAAATTGAGGCGATAGAAAAAGCAACTCAGAAGTTCATTGACAGTCCTTCTAAAAATGTCACAGGAATAATCACTATCCCTGTTGTTGTGCACGTCGTATATAATGGTTCAACACAAAATATCTCTGATGCACAGATTAATTCTCAGATCAATATTCTAAATGAAGATTTCAGAAGAATGAATTCAGATGCTGATAATACATGGAGTCAAGCTGCAGATGCAGAAATAGAATTTTGCTTAGCTTCAGTTGATCCAAATGGAAACAGTACGTCGGGTATCACAAGAACTTCAACAACTGTAAACGGATTCGGAACGAATGATGCAGTTAAATTCAATTCTTCTGGAGGAATAAATGCATGGCCTGCAGCAGACTATCTAAATATTTGGGTTTGTAATATTGGAGGAGGAATCCTAGGATATGCACAATTTCCTGGAGGTAATCCTGCAACAGATGGTGTTGTTAATGATTACAGATATTTTGGAGATACGGGTACAGCAACTGCACCTTTCGATTTAGGAAGAACAATGACACACGAAGTAGGACACTATCTTAATCTAAGACATATTTGGGGAGATGGAAATTGTAATGCTGATGATTTTGTAGGTGATACGCCAACATCAGATGCGCCGAACTATGGATGTGCAACAGGACATGTATCATGTAATTCAACAGATATGGTTCAAAACTATATGGATTATTCAGATGATGCATGTATGAATTTATACACGCAAGGTCAAAAAACTCGAATGAGAGCACTTTTTGCTGCTGGTGGAGCAAGAGCATCTTTATTAAATTCAGGAGCTTGTGGAAACGCACCCGCACCAACTTGTACTGACGGCATTCAAAATGGAAGTGAAACAGGAGTGGACTGTGGAGGACCAGATTGTGCACCTTGTAATACAAATTGTACAACTGTTTCTATTTCTATTACATTGGATAATTATCCAGAAGAAACAAGTTGGACTATTACAAACTCAAGTGGGTCAACAGTAGCAAGTGGTGGTACATATGGAAGTCAACCAGATGGATCTACAGTGAACCTTAGTGAGTGTTTAGCTGATGGATGCTATGATTTCAATATTTTTGATTCTTACGGAGATGGTATCTGTTGTTCATATGGAAATGGATCTTATACTGTGACAGCGGAAGGATCAGTTGTAGCTTCAGGTGGATCGTTTGGGTCAAGTGAGTCTACGAATTTCTGTATTGGCGGAGGTGGAGGACCTACTCCGACATGTGATGACGGAATACAAAATGGTAGTGAAACAGGTGTTGATTGTGGAGGACCAGATTGTGATGCTTGTCCTACATGTGATGATGGAGTACAAAATGGAAGTGAAACTGGAGTTGATTGTGGAGGACCCGATTGTGCACCTTGTAATACAGGAGGATGTTCTGATGTATTAATTGACTTTAACAATTTAGATTCTGGATGGGGTAACTGGAATGACGGTGGTAGTGACTGTGTGAGAAGTACTGCTTCGACGTATGCTTACAGTGGTACACGATCTATCAGACTAAGAGATAATACAAGTTCAAGTGTTGCAACATCAGATGCATTTAACTTAGCAGGATTCGAAGAAGTAACTGTTGATTTCACATATGTAGGAAGAAGTATGGAAAGTGGAGAAGATTTCTGGTTACAAGTATCAACTAATAATGGATCTTCTTGGCAAACACTTACTACCTATGCAAGTGGAGCTGAGTTTACAAATGAAGTTAGAGAATTTGAAACTGTAGTGATCACAGGAACTTTTACATCTACAACAAGATTTAGATTCCGTTGTGATGCATCTTCAAATGCTGATTATGTTTACATTGATGATGTAGAATTAACAGGATGTGTAAATGGAAATAGAGAAACTATTGATGAAGATAACTTGTCAACAGAAGAAGACTTTGCAGAATTAACTCAAGAAGTTAAGTTATATCCAAATCCAGTTGCTGGAATGTTGAATATAGAAATACAATCTTCCATTGCCCAAGATGCGAACATTTCAATTCTTGATGCAAATGGTCAAGTTGTAAAAACAATCAACAGAACAGTTGCTGAAGGTACAACAATTCTTACAGAAGATACATCTTTAATGGCTCCTGGAATTTATTTTATGGTCATCACTCAAGAAAATGAGCGAACTGTAAAAAGATTCGTAGTTATTCAATAGATAATATCTGAATAATTGAACAAAACAGAAGGTCACTTTCTATTTAGAAAGTGGCCTTTTTATTTATACCTGAATTATGCATTAGACAATAAATTATGGGCATAAATTACGTCAAAATCAACGCTTCGCTGGCGTTTTCAGGATAACCATCGTGATGGTATGATAAATCTTCCAAATCGCCAGATTTTATAGTTTTTAAACCCTCATAACAAATCACTTATCCATTATTCACGTTATTTTATATCATGTGCTTAAACCCAAGTTATGCATTAAACAATATAATGCGGACCGAAACTACTTCAAAATCAGAGCTTTGGTGACGTTTTTAGATTAATCATAACGATGCTATTTCCTTCGCACACAAGTTACTTTTTAACACGATATTTAATGACTAAAAGCATGTCCTTTTTGTGGCATTTTCATACAGTTGCAAAAGCTGAAGAATTTACATTACTTGTTGGGTTATGTTATGCATTTATGAAGCCATAAGATGTGTGAATTAATAAATCAAAACTACAAGTATACTAAAACTACACTATAATATTAAGATTTTTTTTAATATAATATAACATTTCAATAAGCCATAAAGATCTCACTAACAGTTGGTTGCAAAAT
>JAHDGD010000207.1 GCA_020627825.1 Saprospiraceae bacterium | reverse complement strand
TTTCTGATTTCTTGGTTTTTTGGAATGATTTCTATGGAGTATACTCCAGATTTCAGGTGGTGAACATCTTCTACTAAGTTGCTGAGTGTGCTATTAATCGATTTGTTCAATACAATTTTTCCATGACTATCCATCATGATAAGGTTCATGTCTCCAAGATTCTTTGGGATTGTTATTGACACATAATCATCTGCAGGATTTGGTGCAACTTTTAGTTTGTAGTCATAATAAACAATCTCACCAAACATAGATGTTATAGTGCTATCGCATTTCTCTTCAGCATCAACTCTATATCTTGGGAATATTGGAAGATTTGTAGTCCCATGTGGCTGAGGTAGTTGCACGCCATTTTGGACAAAATTACATGCTTCCCTAAGACCATTTGGGTTCTTTATCACATGAAATGTCTCACTACTACTACCACTAGAGACATAGATTCTGCAATCAGGTCCTAGGGTTTGTAAATTAAATGTTGCCCACAAAGGATTTGTAGTTCCATCATAGGTGTCAATCAAGAAAATACTTTCTTCATTACTCGTATTCCACGTATCTATTTGGAACAACGAATCTTGGTTAACAGTATAGATAAACCTGCTATCAGGCGACCATTCCAAACTACCAAATTTTAACAAATCACGATCAGGATTATCAACAATCACTACTTTCTTATGATTACTTATTGTGCCAGTTTCCCTATCAAAGTCATAAATATTGAGATTGTCATAATAATTATAGATTGCATACTTAGTGCCGTCAGGACTGAATCTCGAAGTACCGGAAGCACTAGATCTAAAATCATCAAAATACTGACTAGTGTTTTGATAATCCATAATACTAAATCCTTCCTCTGAAACCATTATTGTCAAAAACAAAGAATCATTTTCAAGCGGTTGTATTATCCACCAATCAATGCCATTATTATGAGGTATGGCATCCAAGTAGCTAAAAAGAAGTTTATTGTCATTATAAATTAAAGAATCTTTATAGACTACATCACCTCTTGAATTATTTAAGGACATATCAATATATGAGTGCCACAGAGCTGTAGTCGTTGAATCGTCTTCTAATAACCATGGTTTATGGATGAGATAATAAGCTTCATCACCACTTGGGCAAGGAATAATAATCTCGTTTTGTATGCCAGGATAACCAAAGTCGCAATTGTCCCAATTGAGCAATTCTTTCCAAGGATCATCATTGAGGTTATCTCCATTTGGCATGACTCTGTGTTCTCTATCAATGACAGCACAACCATTTGTGTAAAAAAGTAGATTACCATCTTCATCACATATACTAGGATGACTAGCCCCATTAGTATGCGGAAGTGCTAATTGCTTAACATTAAATAAATCATCATTAAAATCAATCTGCATCCCAATGATTTCTCCATCATCATTTGAGTCCCCACCAAATGTCCAAACATAATCTCTTTTCTGACCTTCAAGAGTTTCAAAGCCAAGAGACACGCAAATAACTAAAAGAATGAACTTGACATTGCTGATATTAATCAGGATATTTTGAACCATTTCTAATTGACTAAAATAGTAGTCTTAAAGATATCATTTCTTCCATCACTATAATCGACCTTAATAAATATAAGCCCATTTTGTCCCGATAAATTAAACCGCATTGTTGACTCTTGATAAAAAGATCGTTCTAATATTTTCTCTCCAGCACTAGAAAAAATGATTAAGTTACCAGATTCTGGATTTTCAAAATTTACTGATATGAGACCATTACTTGGATTAGGAAATAGTTTTGCTGATGAAAAATCATTTAATTCAAATACTCTATAATCAGTCTCTTTGTCTCGACATGTGTCATAATTATCGAAGTATTCATCGCTTACATTAGCCATGATACTTCTAGCAATATTTACAAAATGACCATAGTCATCTGCACAGAGCTTACTATAATTAATCAAGTTTGTGTAATCATATTCATTTTTGTTTTCAGCTTGTAGATAATCAATATAAGCCAACATGATTTTTTTGATTGTATGTATTATGAGACTATCGCATTCCACTTTTTCAACATCTTCTTTCATGTCATTTAACCTATTTTTAAAGTCATCATTTCTTTTAATGGCTTTCTTTCTTTCGCTTGAAATAATGCTTGAGAGATTCTCTTTGTTTTCTTCACTTTGACTGTTGCTAAACTCATTGAGTAATAATCGAATACTATCAGTTCGTGTTGAGTCTTTTGAATTTAAGAGTTCAAATATCTGATATTCAACTGAAAGAAGTGTGTCCAAACATTCTATTGGTAGAGCATTTTCTAGGCAATCAAAATAGGTAAAACCTTCTTTGAATAAAGCATGGCGTTTGATTGTCAGCATCATCCGAATATATTCTGGAGAGGCATACCCAAATTTGTGCAGTACATCTTCATAGTACTTACATAGCATTTCTTCATTGCCCCAAAATGGATCCCAATCTGGTCCTTGTACGACTCCTTCGCAGTTTTCAAAATCCCAATTTTTATCATCAAACCAAATATTAGGATTTGGATTACTTGGTAAGTGGTAAGGAATCGAAGGATTTACAAGAAATCTTGATCCCAAAACTTCTGGAATAGAAAGTGTTGAGGCATCAGTGTTGCCACCTCTAAAAGCATTTCCGAAAGTCAATTGTTCTTGCTCAGCAAATTGAAGTCCTATTATTGATCTGATTTCTAGATCATTTCCATTTCCGCTAACATCTATATCGTTTGCTTTTATTTCTTGACCCATACTGTTAAAGTATATGCCGATTCCTTCTTCATCACATTGAATATAATTGCATTCATAGATGTTACCTGATGAATTGGATGTTAGAATTCCGCCTGCCGTTGGTCCAAATGGATTGTCAATATAGTTTGCTTCAATGATGGAATTATTGGAAGCAATTGACCTAATAGCAGCAACACGGTTATTTCCTGCAGCTGTGACACATTCTAAATCATTATGGAGTATCATGGCATTTTGACACGAGTTTATTTCTATGCCATACACAGATCCTCTAGCTTTTAAATAATTGTTTGATATATCACAATTTTCTGCAAGAGATACATAAATAGGTCCTGAACTAAAATGCTGATTAGTAATGTCATTTCCTTGTATACTAATGTTTCCTGCAAAAGATTGAATACCTCTATCCTTAGAATAAATTATATTTCTATTAATGATTTCGACATTATTTCCAAAATAGTTATAGACTCCTGTACTTGTGGGCAAGACTGAACTTCCTATTTGATTATCTTGAATGATTAAATTGTCAGAATAATTTGAAAAGACTCCATATGTAATCGATGGAAAACCTGAATTTTCTTGTAGGCCAGAAAGTATTGTATTACTGCTCAGCATTGTACCTGAAGATAAATAAGTCATTATACCATTCCTGTTAGCATGAATTGTATAATCTGATATTGATCCAGAGGTATTATAAAACTTGATACCTGTATTGACTTGCGTGAGATTGCCGCTTTCAAATTCTAAGTACTCTTCAGTATTACTTATATCTATCGCAACATCATAATTTGATATAGTGATGTTGCTGAGATCAAACACTTGATCTAAATTCTCTAATTTTAACCCAAAACCATCTCCATTTGGACCTTCAATAGTCATATCATTTATCTGTACAGTTCCAATCTGTCCAGTTATGCCATTTTGAGCATACATAATTTTTCCGCCCAAGCAAGTAATTCTGGACTGAGCTGACGACCTTATACCGAGCCAAGAATCTTCATCAGGGCATTTAGTTATTATGCTACCGTTGAAAAATCTTAATCGGCCAAAGTTTTCAATTATTAGTTCTGAATTCTTTCCCATCACCAAGGTTGACTTTAAGTATAGAGCACCTCCAGCTTCAATTATCACATTTCCACTGACAGATGTAGGCTGTTCTATCATTAATGTTTCTTGCGATTTAACTATAATATCTTCAGTATTGTTACAGCATGTTATTTGAATTGAGATAGGATTTGAAGATGGACTAAGGCAACCTGACTCTAGGTGTCTAAAGTAACCATAATATACATTTGTTTGTAATGCATAATCTTCGTACAAGTCATCCAGCCCATCATCAGGGTTGTCATCAGTTGACCAAACAACATCAATACCTTCTTCTGGAGGAGAACCTGCATATTGATCTAAAAAAACTGAAGGTTCTGGGCAAAGATTTTGAGCAGAAAACTGAAAAATATGAGGTTCTTCTAAGTCATTCTCCATGCAGTAACAGACTTCGTCTGCTCCTGTAAATACCTTTACACGATCCCATGCTCTTATTACAGACATATACTCTTCGCTGCATAGACCAAATTCATTGAGAACAGCATCGAGCGTTGAATTTCTTATTTGCGAATATCCTGACGATCGAGAAGGTAACCCATTTAATCCATCAACCAGGATGTCAAAGGCAAGATCCATACCGAGTGCACTGATACCATCCTCAGGAATTCCTTCAGATAGTGCATAATACCAATGACCAATTACTCTACCTCTTTCATGTTGATTATTCGAACCATTTTCAACATCATTGAGTGTCACTAATTCAGATAAGTCTCTTAGATTTAATCCAGCGTCATCTCCAATTATCCATTCACTAGATTGGACTTTTGATTCGATATATGTACCTGTAATATCTCCGATCCCTTCATGTAAGGCTTTGTTCCCAGAGGTAGAGGTATAACCTAAATACAGATCATATATCCATTCATGAGCCAACTCATGCGATATAATATCATGTGTACATAATTCAACTCCAGTATCAGTAACTCCAACTTTAATATATGCATTATTAAGTCCTTGAAAGCAAGCCCAGGCACCTATTCCTGCAGTTGCTATATGAACAGTGCCAAAGTCTATTCCGATTTCATGGAACTTTGGTTTTATCCAATTTGTGACAAAGAAAGAACCTTTTGCCAAATCACTGGCATCTGACATCCAATTCTGAGTATTCATAGTCTTTGGGATGAAATTGCTTGTCCATTGCGAAATATTAAAATTATGACCCCTGTCCGCATCTAATCCATCATAAATGATAATATCATTTTCAGGAGTGACCATTTGAGTATAAGTGCCATCAAAGGAATCATTGAGGTTTGTAGAAGTTGAATAATATGGAACATTCGCATATAACCCACAAGTATGTAATCTATATTTTGTCAGAACTTCACCATCGTTATCATCTATAATTATTTCTTCTTCGTCACACGCATCATATAATTTCCAGCACAATCTGAATCCATCAGTATACATATCAGATATTTCATACGATGCTTTTCTAATACATGATTTGCATTGTTCGGCTTGTATTGAGTGTATATTATGTTTTGGCTTACCATTGATATTAATATTATTTTTAATATTCGATATGACTTTTACGATGTTACCCGATTCTTTATTTAATTCTAGAATTATTGAACTATTGGCAACTTTAGTTCCATGATAGTAGCCACTATATTTTTTATATATGTTTTCAGAATTTAGCCTACTTATAGTTGTTCGCTCTAGTCTAAATTCGTAGCTATTTGGTAATCCAAGATTTTCCAGAATATCACTGACTTTAATTTCAGTTTTTGGAATAATTTGGTAGGTCCCATTAGATAATTTTGACATTCTCGAATCAAAAAAGTCGATCTCGTCTAATTGTAATGTGTTTTTTTCAATTAAGTCCAGTTTTTGAGCATGAGCGCATATATTAAACAAAATATATACAGCCAAAGAAAAGGCAAGTCGATACATAATTTTAGAATTGTTTGTTAAAAGTGAAGATTGTATCGCAGAATTAAAACAATATCAGATGGTATTTTATACATATTTTTTATTCAAATTTTTGATAGATTGGGGTGAAACATCTATAATAATGCCTCGCTCCACTACGTTCCGCTCGATACCTTGCCATCTCACACATCCACGCAAG
>JAHDGD010000206.1 GCA_020627825.1 Saprospiraceae bacterium | reverse complement strand
GCCATTTTTTTGACAACAATAATTTGATATTTTCAATTATCAAAATATGGCAAACAGTCAGGTAAACTAATGCTTTATCTTTAATTTCATTAAGTACGAATTGTAGACCATTAAATAAAATATACTCTTATGAAGCAAGTTATACAAATTTTCACTTTATTGCTTTTCACTGTTTATCTAAATGCACAAAGCACTGTAAACATTACAATAAATCATCTATTAGATGGTGAACAATTTCAAAATGAAGTTCAAGCTGTCAATGATTTAGATAATGATTTCATGATTGATCGATTACAGTATTATCTTTCTGGATTTTCTATTACACATGATGGGGGAAATATTATAGAAATTTCTGATCATTACGAGTTGATAAGTTTATTAGATAATACAGATCCTATTACTATCGAATTGGGAGAACATAACATCCAATCACTTGAAGGAGTTAGTTTTCACTTAGGTGTAGATTACGACAATAACCATGCAGATCCTTCTTCTTGGAGTACTGATCATCCTCTTGCTCCGAAGTTTCCGTCAATGCACTGGGGATGGGCAGCTGGATATCGTTTTATTGCACTTGAAGGTAAAAGCGGAGCATCTATTGATCAAGAAATGCAATTTCATTGTATTGGAGATGAGTTTTTTCTACCGATTACGTTTGATCTTGACATGCAAAACCAATCGGAATTTAATATCAATTTAGATGCTGAATATACTAATCTTTTAAAGGGAATTGATGTAAGTGATGGAATTATTTTACATGGTTCTGTAGGCGAAATCATCACTTTAGCTAATAATTTAGTCGAAGAAGTTTTTGCTTTATCTGATGTAACCAGTTCTATTTACGAAGAAGACAAAATTAATCTAGATCTATATCCAAATCCTTCAAATGGAATAGTAAATATTCTTTACGATGGACCTTTCACCAACTTGACATTAGATATTTACAATACATTAGGTGAGAAAATTTATCATGATAAATATGATTCTAGAAATCAAGTGAATATTGAAAACTCTGGAATGTATTTTGCAGTTCTTTCTACTTCATCAGGTGAAATTTTAGCAAAAAGAAAATGTTTGATAAAATAGTTTCATGAAGTATCATGTTCTTCATATTATACTATTTTCAATTCTTTTAATTTCTTGTAATCAAGATCTAATTTTAAAAGAATCACTTTCATTAAGTTTGATGGAAACGCCTATTGGATTCCCGTCGATAGAGCATCCTTCTGATAATGAGTTTAGTGAGGCTAGATGGAAATTAGGAAAAGAATTATTTTATGATCCTATTTTATCTTCTGATGGTACAATCAGTTGTAGTTCTTGTCATAGTCAAGAATATGCTTTTGCAGATAATAGACAATTTAGTCTTGGAGCAACAAATCTAGTCGGCACTCGCAATTCGCCATCTCTAGCTAATTTAGCCTATCATCCGTATTTTACTAGAGAAGGCGGTGTTCCTACTTTAGAAATGCAAATTCTCGTACCAATTCAAGAACATAACGAATTCAACAATAACATTGTACTAATAGCAGATACACTCAATACATTAAATAAATATGTTGATCTAGCAAAAGAGGCTTATGATCAAGAAGTTAATTCCTTTGTTATAACTCGCGCATTGGCATTATTTGAAAGAAGTCTTATTAGTGGACAAAGTCAATATGATTTGGAATTTAGCTATAACAAAACTGGTTCAATGACTCCAAAAGCTTTGCGAGGAAAAGACTTATTTTTCAGTGATAAAACAAACTGTTCATCATGTCATAACGGCTTCAATTTCACGAATTACAGCTTTGAAAATAATGGATTGGCAACTGAATATGCTGATATAGGTAGAGCAAGATTAACAAGTGAAGATAGTGATATTGGATTATTCAAAGTTCCTTCTCTTAGGAACATTGAATTTACTTCGCCATACATGCATGATGGATCTTTTCTTTATTTGATGGATGTAATAGAACATTATAATTCTGGAGGAAAAGAACATATAAATAAAAGCTCTAAAATTAAACCGCTTAATCTCACAGATACAGAAAAGGAAGAATTATTGGAATTCTTACATTCACTAACAGATTATACCTTTCTAAATAATACAATTTTTTCGAATGAATAAGTATTACGTAATTATCATAACCATTCTATTTGTACTTTCAATTTTTTCTTGTGATAAAACGAGAGAACCCATAGAACAAGATGATACTCCTTATGAATTAACGTTCGGAGCTCTTCCTGCACCAACACTTCCAGAGGATAACCAGCTAACCCAACAAGGTGTTGAATTAGGGAGGAAATTATTCTATGATCCTATTTTATCTAGCGATGGTGAACAAGCTTGCGCTAGTTGTCATAGACAAGAACATGGATTTACCGACACAACAAGATTCTCACTCGGTGTACAAGGATTACCAGGTAAGAGACAAGCTATGTCCGTGTTCAATATGGCTTGGCATTCAAATGAATTTTTCTGGGATGGTAGAGCACATCTATTAAGAGATCAAGCATTATTACCGATTCAAGATGAACTCGAAATGGATGAATCACTAGATAATGTAATAAATAAATTAAGCGCATCACAGGATTACAAAGACGACTTTACAAGAACATTTGGGACTGAGGATATTACTTCAGAAAAAATTGCCTTAGCATTGGAACAATTCATGAATAGTATTGTGTCACATGATTCGAAATATGATCAATGGAAGGCTGGTAAAGCAAGTCTCACTGAAAGCGAAGAACGAGGCCGATTATTGTACGAAACGGAATACAACCCGTTTTTCCCAGAGTTTTCAGGAGCAGATTGCGCTCACTGTCATGGTGGAGCAAATTTCGAAAATGATTTGTACATGAATAATGGATTAGATTCGGAAGATAACATCACTGATATAGGAAGAGAATCTGTAACACTTAACCCAGCAGATAAAGGGAAATTTAAGGTGCCTACTTTGAGAAATATTGAGTTGACGGCGCCTTATATGCACGACGGAAGATTTGCAACCTTAGAAGAAGTTATAGATCATTACAACGAAGGAATAAAAGTATCAAATTCCCTTGATCAAGCATTACTTGCAACAGAAGAAACAGGTCTTTTTCTAGATGAACAAGCTAAACTGGATTTATTAAATTTCCTTAAAACATTAACTGACTATTCATTTATCAATGACGAAAGATATTCGGATCCTTTTGAATAATTCTATTTTTAGATATTTATTTTAATTAATAAGGGATGAAATTATTTCTTTCTTCAAACCCACGTAATCCGCAAATTCCTCCACTGTCACCAGCTGATGTTTCTCCTTACCTAACTTATCCTTTATGCGCTGTATGACCAATCGACCATAACGTTCGCTTCTGCCTGTTATTATAGCGACGTCTTTTGGGTATACGATGATTCGTTGATTCCTTTTCATGCTTTATCCATGGAGTATCCATAAAGTTGTTATGGACCATCCATATCTATTTTAGAGTGATTGAATGTAAAAAAGGGAATGAAATCACATTGATAATTCAAAAATACTCAATAATTATCAGAAAGGATGGCAATGAATTTCAGATCTGGAATAGACGGAATTTGAAATTTGATTTTAGGTATATTTCTAATGTAAGTTCGAGCTATTGTTTCATAAAATCACATAACAATGGCAAAATTAAAAGGGATCTTAAAGATCCAAGGAACTTTGGATGACTTGACATTTTACAAGTCTGGTAAAGACCATCTTGTACGCACCAAGGGAGGTGTAGACAAAAGTCGAATTGCAAATGATCCAGCTTTTCAAAGAACGCGTGAAAACGGTTCCGAATTTGGAATGGCTGCAAGAGCAGGAAAAGTATTGCGAACAGCAGTACGATTACTAATGGCCAATGCCAAGGATAGATTAGTAACTTCTCGATTAACGAAATTTATGACACAAGTCAAGAATTTTGATTCAAACAATGTTAGAGGCCAACGAACGGTAGGATCGGCTTTGGCTAGCGAAGAAGCGAAGTCAATTTTGAAAGGATTTGATTTCAATATCAAAGCTATCCTTTCAAGTATCTTTTTCAACCCAATCAATTTGAATACTGAAACTGGAACAGTTTCTATTCCTGGTTTGGTCCCTAGCAATGATATCGTTGCACCAAATGGTGCAACACATGTTGCTTTGAAAACGGCATGGACAAATGTGGATTTCGAAACGGGTACTTTCAACACCGTTGTAAGTAACATCGAAAACATTCCACTTAATTCTGAAAGTGTTGATCTAGTTTTATCTCATCAAACACCTGCAGAAGGAAATGGCTGCAATTTTTTCTTATTGCATCTTGAGTTTTTCCAAGAAGTAAATGGAGTTCAGTATTCATTAAGAAATGGAGCTTTCAATGCACTTTCGATTATTGAAATCACTGGAACAAATCCAGTTACTTCTGCTACTCGAGTAGATGGAAAGATTGATGATGTAATTCCTCCATCTAGTGAGAAAGTAGAAAGTAAAATTGATGAATCTCTTCCAGAGCTGATTAAAGTTAGCAAAAAAGATGGGAAAATTGACGAAGTAATTCCACCTCTTTATGACGATGAGTAAATGAGTTTATTTATCGATCTAGTAAGAACGTATGAAAAAGATTGGACTACAGGATTGATTTCAATCAATTCTGTAGTTCTCTCTTATTCAATTGAGCTACCGTGGAGAGAAAATCAAAGAAACATCTCTTGTATTCCTGAAGGTATTTATGAAGTAGAAATCCGACATTCTAAAAGATTTAAAAGACATATATGGATACGGAATGTCAAAAATCGCAAATGGATATTACTTCATCCAGCAAATGATGCAAGTAGGGAATTGAGAGGTTGTATCGCTCCTGTTCTAAAATTATTACCAGGTGGAAAAGGATCCTACTCCTGTTTGGCTCTAAATCTCATAATCAAGAATATTCTTAGGCATCCTAAAAAGAAAGTATTTCTAAGAATTTCTTCTTAAAGTAATTTGTATGAAAAAAATAATTCTTCGGGCAAAGAGCCCTACACCAAAATTCTTTAAAACGCTTCGAACAATTGGATTGTCCTTAGCTGCAGCTGGAGGTGCAATTTTAGCAGCTCCGATTGCAATGCCAGCACTAGTTGTTTCAATTGGAGGATATCTTTTAACAGCCGGAACTGTAATTACAGCAGTTAGTCAAGTAACCACTGAGGAAGATAATAAATAAAAAGTAGAATCATGAATCAGCAAACCAGTGGCACTATTGGTGGAACATTATTAACCATAGTTGGAGTATTGGATCTCCAGGACATTTTCAAAACAATAATACTGGCAGCATTAGGTGCCCTGGTTTCATTTATTGTTTCTACAGGATTGAAAATCATTTTCAAACGATCAAAAAAGCAAAAAGATGATTTACACGTATAAAGCAAAAGTAATCAAGGTTGTCGATGGAGATACGATTGATGTAAATATAGATTTGGGATTCCATTTTGAACATAAGGACCAACGAATTCGACTTTTTGGTTTAAATGCACCTGAGGTTAGAGGTAAAGAACGAGCTGCAGGAATTGAAACAAAATTGTGGCTTAAGTCTCAAATTGAAGATAAAGAAATCGAGTTAGTATCAATAAAGCACAAAAAAGGCAAATATGGAAGATGGCTCGGAATCATTAAGCTTGGCACAAGAAATCTAAACCAAGAGATGATTGATCAAGGCTTGGCAGAGGCTGTTTCCTACAATTAATATTTTGACTTCGATTAAGCATAGACTTCTCAATTAATTTTGGGAGGTCTCTTTTTTTATGACCATACCAAGACTTAATCACCTCATAAGCCACCAACAGCCGAAAGGACAGCATTTGAGCAAGGTGGATCGCTCCGAAGGAGTGCGTGTATAGCAAATGAGGGAGGCAGACCTTGCTCAATTGCTGGACGCGGGTAAGCTTGCTGGTGAGGGGATTAA
>JAHDGD010000205.1 GCA_020627825.1 Saprospiraceae bacterium | reverse complement strand
ATTAACTGTCTCTTATGTTTAAAGTAGAAAGCTTCTAAACGATGCACGTGGAATGTTCATGTTGAATGATAAATACTACTATTTGCACTCTAAAATGTCGAATAAATTCTTCTTAAAATACTTATACCATTTAAATTCTAAAATATCGAATAAATTCTTCTTAAAATACGTGATTTCTTCCTTAGAAAATTTCGAATTAGCTAAGGCTATTCCTCAATTTTATAAGTCGACCTCACCTATTTATAATTTGAATTTATTATCGACATTTTAAAATTTAAATGGTATATATAAAGTTGCCTTTAGGTTAGTCATTAATATTGCGAGAGAAACATGGAGTGCTTGTCACGAACGCTCGTGAGTGATGAAGCTACTGCCGAAACACGTCATACTTCGACGACCAATTGGCCTCTTTTTTGAGAGCAGTGGGGCTTGCATCGGCTGCGCTCGGCATAAACTTCTCGCCCATGTGGGACCAAATAAGACCTACTCCACCACTTTTTCGTCTTGATCCTTAATTACGCAATTCCCAACTAACACCGGCTCTAATACGCGGATCAAGCTGAGGATAATTCAACGCTTGAAATAATCGAGTAGAATCCCACAAACCATTTAAATATTCAAATTTTACAAAAAATCTGAATGTTTGAACTTTCATACTAACAAAAGGATCAATTCTATAATACAGTCTTTGCTCTTCAGATGTTGATTGATAATACCTTCCATAAAATGGACTGAATGCAGGCAAACTATAAGCTGGGATAAAGTTGACATTAAATCCACCGTTGAACTGAAGGGCATTAAATAGCTTACCATCAAAAAACAATTCGTGTTCCGTATAAAACTGAGGCATATTGTACACAGAAGTATTTCTAATTTGTGTAATAAATCTATTATTGAATCTTAGCCATTTATATTTCAACTTTTCTTCAAGGTCAATATGTATGTAGTTTATTGAAGTAGGCAAAACTTCTACACCGTCTTCATCCATTACTGGAATATTCTGTCCTGCAAATGAGCTTATCTTTCCATAAAATCCCACAATAGGGATACCAATATAACCGTATAACTCTTGCGAACTTATAGTAAATGGAGCTAAATCAATAACTTGATTTTCTGTCACTTCTACAGAATTCAAATAAAAAGGCGAAGGTTCTGTATGGAGTCGAAAGCCAACTTTTATATCCGCATACTTTCTGTATTTAAATTGGGTATAAGGATGTAAATCAATCAGGAACGTGTTATACGATGTTCCTATATGACCATCTAAATTTACAGATAAACCTTTCCATTCAAATTCGTTTCTTGTCCCTACTAAAATGGTTTGAATATTCAGACTATTCAAATCTGTATGAACTCTATTCCATCGATACTTTAAGAAATAAGAAGAAGCAAAACGTTTGTTTTCGATATGATAAGAAAGCTTTGTTCCATAGCCATTATTCTGAATATGGCGTCTCATCCCAATTTCATCTGTTATTAATCTGTCAGTAAAAGCAATGGTATCATTTGACGTAATACCATCAACAATAAACTTGTATAATTCTGTATGTACATCTAGACTTAATTGTACATATTGTTTCGTACTATCTTTATCTGTGACAAAATAATACCCACGAGCGTTGTACGTCCTATTCAAATTATATTGGTAAGGCCCCGAAAGAAGTGTGCGTATGGAAGATCTTATTTCACCTCCTGGTTGATATAACGCGTCTTCATCCAATATTCCACCATTGTATTCTTCATAGTTCGCATTATTCAGGAAATTTACAGAATATGCAAAGCGCGTAGAATCAATCTTTTGATAAACTCCACCATGAAAATAAGTATTTCTCACATCCGAATGCAAATAGATGGGGGCAGTATTCACACGATTAAAATGTATACTGACTTTAACATCATTAGCAAAATCTCGTGCAAGAATTGCAGAAGATCTAAAACTTGCTTGAGAAGAACCGGGAGAAAAATAAACTTTTGAATAAGGTTTTTCTAGATTATAGAATCGAATGTCTTGGCTAGTCATTTGGTATGGCCTATATTGTTGGATGCCAAGGTTAAAATCTGTTTGATATCTATTCTGAAAAAACAAAGGCGTAGTTGAAGAGCCTGGATTTCCTAAATGGATATATGGAGTTTCCTGTGTATTTGTTAGTTCATATTCTTCAAAGTCGATTAAAGACGTATCATTACTGTACGTTTGCTTGGATAATCTATCTAAAGAAAAAGCGAATACGTCATTGGAAAGTGTATCGCCTCGTAAAACGACTAAAGAATCAGCAGACACATTACCTTCACCATTATTGGACACCACACGATCTCCGAAATCAGAGTCCCTGTTTTGGGCGTACAGCCCAAAAAAAAGAAAAGAAAAAAGTATGATTAAAAATAATCGCATACAGTATGAACGCTAAACACTTGTTAAATGTGCAAAAAGCTGCGAAAATAGAAATATATGCTGAGTTTTAAGGTGTAATTACTAGCCTAGATTGATAGCTTTGATCATCTTTGGTTGCCTTTAGAAAATACATACCAGCATTCAAGGAAGGTGGAATTAAAAAAGTATTGTTATTCCCTTTAATCGATAAAATCAAACTACCATCTACGGCGTATAGCTCCACATGATCAAAAAGTACATCAGATTCTATAGAAAAAGTTGTATTCGCAGGATTGGGATAAATCTTGAGAGGCTTTACCTCGACATTTTTTAAAGAAGAAATAGGAGAACAGTCTGTGTTTAACCCTTGAAAAATAAACAAGCCTTCCTGCATATCACTTACAATTATATTTCCTGAAGGCAGAAATGGATATACTCCCCAAGCTCCTTCATAAGATTCTCTTGGAGCAATATTTGATGTTTGATATTCAAAAACATTTGTGGGATTTTCAGGGTCATTGAGATCGAAGATTTGGATACCTTCATAATAATAAGATACATAAAGAAAACCACAATGAACAATCTGATTATGAGGAATAGAATATTGAGATTCTTTGCCCGCATCAAAAGTACCCATTATTTCAAGGGATGAGAAGTTGTTTGTTTTTATCGTTTTCATAGATGTATTGTGCGTTTCATCAGCGAAATAGTAATACTCCATATCTTCAGTAGGCCACCCACTATGGTTATACCCAGCTTGAGGATAATCAAGAGCAGAAAATCGATCGATTAATGCCGGATCGTCACCAGAAAAATCAATAACAAATAATCCATCACCTCCAGTATTGAAAAAAGCAGTATCATTTTCGACAAAAGCATCATGGACGTGACCAAAGCTATTTCCTTCTATAGAACCATATTGTCCAATTTTAATAGGATCAAGTGGGTCTTCAAGTGAATAAATCTTGACAGCTTTATAAGCAGAATCACCTCCTTTAGCTGCACAAGCATATAACTTAGCAGCTGTCGTATCGATAAAAATATTATGAACTCGGTTTAACAAATCATCATCATCATACACAAGTTCTATGCTTTCAGGAAGACCAGAAATATCAATGATTTGCAGAGTCGATTCACCTTCATCGCTCACTGCATACAGATATCCTTTGTAGTCATGATAATCGCGATGAATAATTTCAGTGCTAGCTGTAGCTCCCTCAAAAAATTCTCTGAGAAAAATATTCGAAGGATCGGTGATATCAAAGATATGTGTTCCTAAAGTGGATCCGATAACTGCATACTCATGATTATTTACAGCAAAACCCCATACTTCGTTATAGGCATTATTGTATAAAGCACTTCCAGGAATATCCGCATCCTTCCAATGATCTAGTAATGTGAGTTGTTGTACTTGCGCGTGAAGAGAAACAATGGAAATAAAAGCTAATATAAATGGAACAGTCTTCAAGATTTTCTTTTTTTGTAAATATAGCGCACAAAAACAGATAAATGAATAAAGCTCGAGAGATTTTAAAGGATGTTTACGGTTACGACAGTTTTAGAGGAGATCAAGAAAAAATCATCCATAATGTACTAGCAAAAAAAGATAGCTTGGTGATTATGCCGACCGGAGGAGGAAAATCTTTATGTTATCAAATTCCGGCAATAGCAATGGAAGGATTTGCGATTGTGATTTCTCCATTAATTGCCCTAATGGAAGACCAGGTTTCTGCTTTACAGCAGAATGGAGTAAAAGCAGGAGCGCTAAATAGTAGTTTATCGAAAGTAGAGCAAACAGCAATATTCGAACAGATTGATAAAGGAGAGCTAAAATTATTATATGTTTCGCCTGAACGAATAAATAACGAGCGTTTTTATTCTTTTATTAAAAGGAGTGACGTTTCCTTTTTCGCAGTTGATGAAGCACATTGTGTATCCATATGGGGAAATGACTTTCGGTCGGATTATGTAGAATTAGGCTATCTAAAAGAATATTTTCCTGATATCCCGATGATCGCATTAACTGCAACAGCGGATGAAGCAACAAGGGAGGATATTGTAAAGCAATTGAATTTAGACGAAAGCATATTATATTTAAGTTCATTTGAAAGAGAAAATATATATCTTACTTCACTGCCTGCGCAAGATCGCGTAAAAAAAATTATACGCTTCATAGAGAATCAAGAAGGAGGATCAGGAATTGTATATTGTCTTAGTAGAAAATCAACAGAAAGTCTATCCAACAAGCTTTTTTTAGCAGGAATTAATAGTTCTTATTATCATGCTGGAATGTCTTCTTCAGATCGATCGATCGTTCAAAGAGACTTTCAGAATGATAGAATTCAGGTTATATGTGCGACAATAGCATTTGGGATGGGGATAGATAAACCAAATATTCGATTTGTTGTGCATTACAATATGCCAAAGAATATAGAGTCATACTATCAAGAGATTGGTAGAGCTGGTAGAGATGGACATATATCATCAACCATCTTGTTTAGCAATTATAATGATTTTGTTCAGCTATCAAGTTTTATAGAAGACAGTCCAGCAGATTCAACTTTCAAGAAAGTGCAACGAGCAAAATTGGAACGTATGTGGGAATACGCAAGTGGATATACTTGTAGAACAAATTTCATTTTAAACTATTTTGGAGAATATCGACACGAACCATGTGGACGATGTGATAACTGTCGAACTCCCCCATTAAAATTTGATGGAACTATAGAGTGTCAAAAAGCATTATCAGCCATTGTACGATCAGGAGAGCAATTAACCATGGATCTTTTGATAAATGTATTAAGAGGATCAGGAGCAAGAGAAATTTATGAAAAAGAATTACATACGATTAAGACTTATGGAGCAGGTCGAGACATACCCTATTTAAATTGGAAATCCTATATAACACAAATGGTCAATCAAGGTCTTGTAAGAATAGATTTCACAAAAGGGAATCTATTGTGTATAACACCATCAAGCAAAGAAGTTTTAACAGGTGAACGTAAGATAGATTTAGTTGAATTTGTCAAGGATAAAGAGAAAAAAGCAAAAGCAAAGAAAATTACGTTAAAAGGAAATGTAGATGTTGAGTTATATGAAGAATTGAGAAGTTGGAGAAACGAAAGAGCGCAAAAACTCGGGATTCCAGCTTATACAGTGCTGCCAAATAAAACATTAGAAGGATTGTCAGAAGTAAAACCAACGAAAAAGGATCAATTACAAGATATTTCAGGCATAGGAAAAATGAAGTATGAGAAATATGGAGATGAGCTTATAGCATTAATAGCAGAATACATTCAGCGAAAAACAAGCCAAGAATAATTTAAAACTATTAAAGGGAAATTTTAAAGTAAAAAGAAAGGATTCAAAGTAGAAAGGGTATGATACATCTTAAATTTTAAATTGTTGGAAAAATTCTTCTTAAATCAACGTGTATCCCAGTTGATTTGTCAATCTTTAAAAAATATCTAACACATGTAAAATGACGAAAGTGTCTATAAGTATTTGTTAAAAAGGTTTATTGATGATGTTTTACTATTTACGCTCCAAAAAAGTATTATGAAGTAGGCTTACTATTTTTTCTTTTGCCTTGATGCAAAAGAAACAAAAAATCAAGGCTGTAAGTCA
>JAHDGD010000032.1 GCA_020627825.1 Saprospiraceae bacterium | reverse complement strand
CCTACACCCGTCACGCATATTTCGAAATCACCTTCATTCGCTTCTGTTGTGGAAACCCATATAAAGTATTCTTCTCCAGGTTCCAAGAAAGCATCTGAAATGATATCGGTACCTGAACCGCCGCAATATACGTCTGGATTAAAAACAAAAGTGCCCGTACATCCCGCAGGAAATTGCCCAAAAACTACCGTTAATTCTCCTGAACCTGTAAAATCATTTACATCTATTTCTGCAAGTAAATCTCCTGCTCCTGCAGTAAATGAGAAAAATACACCTTGTTCGGGCACATCATCACATACTGAGATATTGGTAGCAAAGTCTGATGAAGCATCAATTGTCGTTCCATCAACGCAAATGCCATTTGGAGTAACCACCTCTGCAAAACATGCCTCATCATTTGGCGGAGCCGTAGAAGCAAGATTTGTTACACATAATTCAAAATCGCCTTCATAAGCTGCCCCTCCTTGCTGGAACAAACTAACCATGATGTAATAAGTATTCCCTACTGTCAATCCACTAAAAGTAAAAACTTCTGCATTACCTCCTGATCCACATACCAACTGTGTAACACCTGCGAAGGAACAATCAGTGACTTCTAAAAGAGATGCGTTAATCCCGAATGTTAGACCGAAATTACCATAATCTAAGGTGATATTTGGACCATCAGCAACAAAAGTGAACCATACATTATTTGTATTGGTCCCCACAAAACATGAACCATCTGCAATATCAGGTGTCGCTAATTCATTATTATATGTTATACAGGTACCATCAAGGGCCGTTATGGCAGTAGGTGTATCACAATCATCATTGGCAGGTTGCGCAAATAATGTACTACTGAATAGAAATAAAAGTAGGCTTAGTAAGGTTGTAATCTTTTTCAAAATCCCAATATTAATTTAAAATATTGGAAGGCCCCAAGATCTAGAATTCGCGCTAATATAAAAATTTATTGCTTTGTTAACATTAATTTAAAGAATTAATAAACACTGGAATACATATATAAATTACTATAACTTATATACAATTTATAATCAATAAATTAAATGAACACTGTCAGCTTTCCGTCTTAAAACAAACAAAGTGTACATACTTGCCATCGGTATATACACTTTATTTAAATTCTTTAATTTTTTATTATTGCACAACAAACCGTAAGATTCCTTGATCATTCTCCGAGTTTAATTCTACAAAATACAACCCAGGTGTTAAGTTCAATGAAAAGAAATTTACCTTCGATTTATTAACATCTAATATCCCAGTTTCTACAACTTGTCCTACAACATTTACTATTTTATATGATAGGTCTTTTTCTAAATATTGGTCTATTTCAAGTGTAAAGAATCCTGTATTCGGATTTGGATATAATGAAACTTTTGATCCTTCTATTTCTTTTACTTCATCCACCAAAATCGATAACGTCTTCGTAATCGTATCTTGACAATTTAATCCATTGTCGATTATTAATGTAACAATGTAATCTCCCATTACATCATATAAGTGAACAGGATTATCATCTTCACTTGTAGTATTATCGCCAAAATCCCATTTAATGGATCCATTTCCTTGAGATGTATTCATAAACTCTACTTCTGCGCCATTTATTTCAAATTCAAAATCCGCAGTAGGACCATCTTCCAAATTGATATATTGCAAAAATTCAATAGTATCATTTCCATATTCATTTTGAGCAATTAATTCCACTGAATAACTTCCACTTTCATTGTAAAACACCAGAGGGTTTTGTTCCATACTTTCACTTGGACTTCCTCCTTCAAATGACCATAAGAATGAGATAGGATCATCCTCTGTCATGTCCATAAATTGAATCTCTGCTGGCGTACATCCTTCATTAAAATCCGACGTAAAATTTGCATCGGGATAAGCTGTGATATTTACAGCTTGGGAAGTAATGACTGTTCCGCATTCATTTGTTGACTCTAGTTCTACGATATAAACTCCGTCTGCTGGAAACTCAATTTCTGCTGTTGAGCCTGGATAAGTATTCCCTGTAGATGCATCAATCCATAAAAATTCAGATGTATTATTACTTGTTACGCTAAATTCTACAACATTACCCATCTCTTCTTGACTTACTTCCACTAAAGGTAACGAACTAATACTTATATAATTTTCTAAGGTGTAAGTATCACTTCCACTTTCATTTGTTACCGTGAGACTTACGTCAAAAGTTCCTGCATTTTCATAAGATATCAAAGGATTCTGTTCTGAACTTGAACTTGGTGATCCACCTTCGAATGTCCATTCCCATGTATCCGAATTACTGGTTGAAAGATCTTCAAATTGTATCTCTACTACTGTACATCCACTTGTAATATTTGAAGAAAAATTAGCAACAGGTAAACTAGAAATACTTATTTCAATGGTCTCCGTTACCGTTCCACATTCATTCGTTGCACTCAATGTCACACTGTAGTCACCAAATGAATCATATGTATGACTAGGATTTTCTAACGTACTGGTTGTGTTATCTCCAAAATCCCATTCATATGAATCTGCATTCGTTGTAGAATTGAAAAATTCTACTTCAAGCATATTGAAATCAAATGAAAAATTTGGTACCGGAACATCGTTTACTATGATATAATTAGTTTGTGTGATTTCATCTGTAAAACCATCATTACTCACTATTAAAGTCACAGCATATTGACCAGCCTCTGTATAGGTTACTACAGGTTCCATTTCTGTGGATGAACTAGGATTTCCTCCAGGGAAACTCCATTCAAAAGAAGTTGCATTTGAAGATGATTCATTTGAGAAAGCAACTTCGAAGTCTGCACATCCTTCAGTAACCGGGGTCGAAAACCCTGCACTTACAGCACTTACTACATTTACTGTAAATTCTTGTACATCCTGACCACATGCATTCGTTACAATGAGAACCACTGTATATTGGCCATCTTCTGAATACGTATGAACTGGATTTTCTTGTGAAGACGTGTTATTGTCACCGAAATTCCAAGAATACGTATCGCCATTTGATGATTCATTTGTAAAAGAATACATCAATTCATTTTGGACGAATGAAAAATCAGCCTCAGGTAATGCTCCAACTGTTATGTAATTTTCTTCTACCAAAACATCCGATCCTTCTTCATTTGTAGCAATCAATGTTACATCATATACCCCGGCACTTGTATACGTAACGATAGGGTTTTCTTCAGTTGATGTATTCGGACTTCCTCCTTCAAAAAACCATTCATAACTATCGGCATTGGACGATGAATTGTTCTCAAAATTCACAACAAATTCTGCACAACCTTCTGTATTTGGTACGGTAAAACTTGCGAATGGCAAATTACTGATAACAACTTCTTGGTCTACCATAATTGTACCACATTCATTGGTTGCTTCAAGTGTTACTACATATGCTGCATCAGAATCATAGGTATATACTGGATTTTCATCAGTACTCGTTTCTCCATCTCCGAATGACCATAAGTACGTATCACCAAATTGAGTCGTGTTTGTAAAACTAACTGTGTTATCATTGATCGTAAACGTAAATCCGATATCAGGCACATCATTAACGACAACTGTTTGTTCAGCTACATAAGTATCTGACCCCGCTTCATTGTATGCAATTAAAGTTACATCATAAACACCTCTTTCTGTATAACTTACAGTAGGATTCTCTTCACTTGACGCGGAAGGTGTTCCTCCCGGAAAAATCCACTCATATGTATCCGCGTTTGCAGAACTCGTGTTGGTAAATTGCACTTCAAATGATGCACAACCTTCAAAAACATCTTGTTCAAAATTAGCCACAGGTGCTGTAGATATTTCTACAGGTATCGAATATGAATTTGTTCCACATATATTGGTTACGACTAAAACAACTATATATTCTCCATCTTCTGTATAGGTATGAACTGGATTCTCTTGAGTACTACTCATACCATCACCAAAATCCCATGTGTAAGATCCTCCTCCTATTGAATTGTTTGTAAAATCAACTGTTGAACCATTTACATCAGCTGCAAAATCAGCCACAGGTTCATCGAATACCGTGATATAACTATTAACTGTCACTTCATTAGAACCCACTTCGTTTGAAGCTGTCAATGAAACAGTATAATTCCCTGCTTCTGTATAAATAACCGTAGGATTTTGTTCTGTTGACGTACTTGGTGTTCCTCCTGGGAAAGACCAAAACCATGATTCAGGACTATTCAAAGATAAATCTTGAAAATTTACGGTTAAATCTGCACATCCTGAAGTAACATCACTTATAAAATTTGCAATCGGTGGCTCGGATACTGCACAATTAGCAAATAAACTAATATTGTCTACATACAAATTGTTTCCATACCCTGAAATATTTAAGAATCGTAAAACAAATTCATCTTCTCCTGCAAATTCACTAAGGTCCAATGTTATACAATCAGGTCCATAAGTAGTTTCTATACACCAATCCGATGCATCCAATGGGGCAAATTCAGATGTTTGATCCGGAGAAGTGGCAAAGTTTCCTCCACCTGTTTCAAATCCATCAAATAATAATTGTGTAAAATTAGCCCCACCATCGGTACTTGCAACTATTCTAAATCGATCATTAAAATTATTATTGTAACGAGCAAAAGCATATTCCAATTGAAGCGTAACACTTTCTCGTCCTGACAAGTCAATTACTTCTGTATCCAATCCATCTTCATCTCCTGCACCATCATCATAATCGAAGTTATTCATATACACAGCTGTATTCCCTCCAGTAGATCCTGGAACAACAATTGTTTCCCATGTTATCGAGTTATCAGGATTCTGTATCGTCCAGCCATCCAATCCATCTTCGAAATCTTCCAATATTAAAAATTCAAATCCATCTGAACTTACTGTGATATAACCAAACTTCGTTTCTTGATCAGATCCTGACTCATTTGTCGTTTCTAGTGTCACATTGTATGTTCCTGGATTATCATACGTCACTGTTGGGTTCTGCAAAGTAGAGTTAAGTGGTGTTCCTCCTACAAAAGTCCAATTCCACGAATCTGGTGCATTTTCGGACTCATCAAAAAATTGAATGGTTGCACCTGGACATAACTCCGTTAAATTTGCTGAAAAATTACTTACAGGAGGTGCCGGAGGAGCACAATTTGCTAGACATGTTCGTGAGTTGTAATGCGCTTCTATATCATTTATGGAAGCTGTTGACCAAGAAGTTGCAGTATTTACGGAAGGTGCCATAATCGTATTAGACCCACTTGCATCATGCAAAGCATCAAAATTATGCCCCATTTCATGTGCCGTCAAAACTCTTATAAAACTAGCGTTTGTACTAAAATCTTCTAATACTGCATACCTAGAACCTGTACAAATAACACCTACATAAGCTAATCCGATCGTTGTACCATCAAAATCTCTCGCACTCCATAAATGCCCCACATCATGAACTTCTTCAAATCCATTTGGCCCCCAATCTCGAAAACTCGTTAATAAAACACCTGAATCTGTACTACTAGACCAAGGGTCACAAGTTGAACAATCGCTTACATATTGCTCCACGATCACAAATTGTATCTCATCTGCAAATTCATCATCATAGTTTCCTTGTACATTATTCATCACACCTACATTTCGCGCAATCACATCATCAACACTGTTGTTATAACTTTGATACATCAGAAAATCACTTGCAAGAGCTAATTCTGTCTCGAAACATTCTCCATCTTGACTAGTACTTTTTTGAGGAGCATGTATTTCGTTTTTAGCTTTTTTCGTTTGTGTTGAGGCACAAAAATCTCCTTCTGGTAGAATAACATCCTCTCCGTAATATACGATATACAAACTAGGATCTGCATCTGGAACAATAAATCGTAAAGGTTCTATAAATCGACTAAAACCTTCTCCTTGAACATATACATAAAACATGTTACTTGATACGGTTAATCGAGCATAGGTGTTGCTATTTTCCACATGTCCTTTATATGGAAATACTTCAGGACTTTTAACCAATCCTTTAGTAGCTGTGCGAACAATCTGACGATCAACTAAGTCCTGTTCTGGAATAATCTGCAAAGGAATTACATCATCTTGTCCTATTTCAATGATAAACTCCTGTGCCTTATCGAATGACTTTAATTCTTCGAAATATCGATCAACAGGTAATTGTAAAATCTCATACTTTGTAATCTTACCTTCCAAGGCAGATTTATATTGGTTTTGAGAAAAAAGGGTTGTTTTTGTATCTTGCGCTTGAATAGTTGCGCAAAAGAATAAGAGCAGTAAGTAAATTGTTTTCTTCATTAACAATAAATGTTTGTAGAGTTTTATTATCTAAGAACAGTCACAGTGCATAAAATGTTAAATATACCATATAACAATAAAAAAGCTGTAATAAATAAAGATATATATTACATTTTTGTTACATATATAAAATTAGTTAACTCATGAATATAGTTCATTCCTTTGAAAGAGTATCAAAAGTATCAAATAGCTTTCTGAACTTCTTTTTTATTCTTCTTTTTGTAACCCTTATGACAAATGCGGCTTTCGCCCAAAGGTCTTCTAGACATACTGACGACAGAAACGAGTCTGATGATTTTTTAAGTAAAGTGTATGTGGGAGCCTATATCAATAGCCCTTTTATAGGAGGGACAACAAACGGTTCTGTATTCGCTCTTGGTCTTCAACCTTTTGCCGCCTATAAATGGAATGAATATTTTTCTACAGGACTCTCCTTGCGGTACGACTTTGCCTACCTTTGGTCACCAGGTTTTAGCACCTCTTTAAGTGATTTTTCAGCAACAACCTTTACAAGAGCAACTATAGCCAATCGAGTCATTTTACAAGTTGAAGGAGGGTACTTTTCGAAAGAACAAATTCAAACGGCAACGGATACGGAAAGATTCAATTTTCCTGTCGTATTCGCCGGAGTAGGCTATACGAATGGATTCTACGAACTGTTGATAACCTATGAATTGCTAGGACAACTATTTCTATATCAAAATCCTTTTGAGTATAAAATTGGTTTTGTAAAACATTTTTAAGCTTCTTTTTTTTGGGCTTAAAGCCCAAAAGACATACCACTAGAATTCAAACCGCACACCCAAGAGGAAATTCCGAAGGGCCTGTGGATAAAGACCCGTAAGATTTTGTTGTCCCGTGGCAGTGTTTTCGTATCGTGCATATGGATCATAAGTCGTTGTATCAAAACTGGCTCTGTATCGATATACCCATCCATTCGAAACATATGCATTGTTCAATACATTATTCAGTTGCAATGTTGCAGTGAATTTTCTCAACTTTTTAAATTTCGTTGTGTATGAAAATTGCATATCCATATAAGAAAATGCATCCAATTTAGCGAATTCACTACTCGTATTATCAAGAAACTGAGATCCAACATATTTATAGTTTGCTTGCGCGATCAATTTTTGATTCCATGTACTCGGAAACAAAGAAAAAGAAGAAACAACGGTATGCAATTGATTAGGAGAAAGGGCTAAATCTGTATTAGTATGCAGTACTTCAACTTGACCATATGAATCCCAATCATCAATAAATTCAGTAAATGCAACAGCTTTATTTCTTGAAAGTGTTCCGTAATATCCTACAGAAATCCTTTCATTGATTTTACCTAAAACCCCTATTTCAATTCCTCTTCTATAGGAATCTTCAATATTCGTTCGTATAGGCGCCCCCACATCATTTAACTCCCCTACTGGCACCAGTTGATTTTTGTATTGCATGTTGTATAAAGTAAGGTCAAAATCTACGAATTCACTGGTATACTGTAATCCAAGCTCAAGATCATTCAATGTCTCATGTTCAGGCAGATTCTCTGCACTTGCTGCCCTATATTCAGCTCTTCCTGGCTCCCGATTAGTTCTGCCATAAAATGCAAAAGCTTTTAAGTTATTATTTGGTATAATTGAAAATCCAAATTTGGGGTTAAAAAAGAATAAGTTATCGCTTAAAGACACATCAATCCCATCATCATCCAATCCAGCTAAACGATAATTTACAGCACGTAACTGTAAATCCACAAAAGGATGCAACATTCCGATATTCAAGTTTAGTCTTCCGTAAACATTCGCCTCTCTTTTTCGTGCATCATTAGTGTAATATCGTATATTGAACTGGTCATCCTCATTTAATACGGACTCTCTCCATATGACATCACCATAGTGTAATCCATAATATTGATTCAAGCCTCCACCTAGGATAAAATTAAAACGCTCCTTATCTATTTCCAAAGAATAAATTGCTCCATAAAACCAATTATTTAACCATCGTTGGATAACAATATCTTGAATTAATGAATCCGGAATATTAAAATCAGGACTAAATTCTTCTGCTTTATAATTTTCAAAGAAACCTTCGCCTTGAGTAAGATGTCCCGTTACATTCAAAGAAATATCTTCACTAAGTGCTTTATCGTAAATTAGTTGAACATGATTTTGTCTATAATTATCCACTTCATTTTCATAAGGCTCACCTGGTTTTTCAGTTCCTGCTGTGTTGAATGTTCTCAATGAATCCTTATATTGATAAGGTAAACCATTCCATGCTTGGTACGTCACTTCTCCCCCACTAAAAATATTTAGTTTTAGCGATGAACCTTCTGAAATTCTGGACGCAGAAAGGAAATAACTATTCAAGTTGGCGGAAGCACGATCAACATATCCATCGGAATTTATGACGGAATATCGTCCTTCTACTGAATACTTGTTATTCATTAACCCAGTTCCTAAATGTACGGATGCTTTATTGGTATTATAAGATCCAAGAGCTCCAGAAACAATAGCAAACGGATTCTGACGGACATTCTGCGTATTTAAATGAACTGTTGCACCAAATGCGCTGGTTCCATTTGTAGAGACCCCTACTCCTCTTTGGATTTGGATATCATCAACATTAGCGAGAAAATCAGGTAGATCAACCCAGAACACATTCTGACTTTCTGAATCATTTAATGGTACACCATTTATCGTTACGTTCGTTCTAGTTGCCTCCGAGCCTCTTACTCGTACTCCTGTATATCCTATTCCAGCACCAGCATCAGAAGTCACGGTTACAGAAGGTTGCCATCTTAACATATAAGGAACATCTTGTGCAATGTTTCGACTTTGGATTTCTTCGCTATCAATTGTGGAATATGGTACCGGATCATCTTGAGCAGCTCTAGTTGCCTCGATTTTTATTTCACTTAATTGAAAAAGATCTCCTCCTAAAACTAAATCAAGTATCATAGAATCTTGCACTGTAATTTCTTGTTCTACCGATTGATACCCAATGTAACTAGCTTTTATTATGTAAGTACCTGGTTTTACTCCAGTAATCCTGAATGAACCATCTTGGATTGTAGACGTAGCATATGGAGAATCTTTTAAAAATACCGAGGCAAAATCAATTGGTTCTTGGTTTTCATTTTTAACCGTTCCTTTTACAGTAAACTGAGCAATAGCGCTAGCTTGAAAGAAAACCAAACAAATAATTCCTGCTAAATATTTCATCATCATTACTTTATGCTTCCATTTCTTTTGGGCGGAAGCCACATTCTAAAAAAAATAACGCAGGGAAATATAGATAAGGTATACGACAAATGTCGTCCTCGAATCATTTCCCTTGGCAACATAACTTGCCCAGGTTCTGTGGGTATCATCTCAGCCTTAAGGGCACCCCAAATGAACTTGTACCACAAAAGTAGTAATAAAAGTGATTTATAAAATTCTGGAACATAAATTATCAATCTTTTTTACGATCTCTTCAAGCCTGTGCGATTTATTCCCTCTCAGAATGGTATAATCGATCTTTATTTTTTCAATTTCTTTTAGATATTTTTCGAAGAGCTCCATCCTTTTTCCTTCGCTTTCACGTAATGGGTCAGCAACCCAAGGAAAATCAGGGTAAAGTATAAAATAATGATCTACTTTCTGAAGATGAAACCATTCTTCTGTAAATGCATCAACATATCCATACTTCTCTTTTTGCCATATGTAAATGGTCAATAAACACGTATCGGAAATAATCACACTGTGTCCTTTTCTAAATGCATCGAGCTGCTTTTGGAACTGCAGATACGCAATATGTTGCACATCTTGTTGGTCATATGTAGGGCCGTTTTTTTCTAGATAATCTCTTGCAACTTCAGGGATAAAAACCGAAGATGGATAAACCATATGAAGCGCTTTCCAAAGAGTTGATTTACCTGTACTTTCAGGTCCAGTGATAACAAAATGTTTCTTATCTTCTTTCATATTAGCACCATAAAGATCGCTAAACAAATTGAAATAAATATTTTTAAAATTATATCATTCAAATTCTAAATTGTCCGATAAATTTTTCTTAAACACCTACACCAATTAGAAAGCAACATATCTTGAAAAAAATCATTATACATACATCATAAGTCTAATTTATAGAGAAAGCTGAAGATAATCCAATCATTATATTAATTTTGCAGTACTTAATACAATAAATGCATACAATAGAACCATATTATAAATGGCGAGATTTATACGCTGCTGAACACGATGAACGGTCTCCGTTTTATGGTAGGGAGTACAATGAATTTTCTTTTACCCAAAAAGTGTATAACTACTTTATACATCCTCAATGGGATGATTTTGGGTCGAGTACATTGTATGCAAAGATTCTTTTTGTTGATTATAGTTCACAATTTGCCATAATTGAATGTATAGGTGAATGGAATGATTGCTTGCATAATGATATTATGTTTATGATGCGAAATATTGTAGAACCGTTGATGGAATGTGATATAAAATATTTTGCACTAGCATGTGAAAATGTATTGAATTTTCATGCTTCTGATGATTGTTACTATGAAGAATGGAGAGAAGAAGTTGCACATTATGGAGGATGGATAAGTTTTGTCAATACGTTAAAGCATGTTCAAGAAGAAATGCAACATGTAGGTTTACAATTTCACATCAATGTAGGCCCAGATTTTAATGATGTGCACTGGAGAGGTAGAAAACCTCAACATTTATTTGAAGAATTAGAGCGAAGAATTAATTCTTCGATTCCCCAACTTGGTTATTGATGCATAAATCAGGATTTGTAAATATTTTGGGTAGACCCAATGTGGGTAAATCTACCTTGCTCAATGCATTGATGGGTGAGAAAATGTCCATCATCACCAGTAAACCTCAAACCACACGGCACCGTATCATAGGTCTTTTAAGCACAGAGGATTATCAAATGGTTTTTTCTGATACACCAGGGATTATTTATGAGCCAAATTATAAAATGCAAGATGCGATGAACAGTTTTGCTTATTCTGTTCTTGAAGATGCTGATATCCTTTTATTTGTTACAGACTTATATGAGAAGTATGATATAGAAGATCCCGTTTTTGATAAAATAAAAAAAGTCAAAGTCCCTAAACTATTGATTATTAATAAAGTTGACCAAATAAAACCTGAACAGAAAATAGCCTTAGATAATTTTTGGGGTGAATTGGGTTTATTTGATGATCTATTATATATTTCTGCAAAAGAAAAAATCAATATTGATCTTTTATTGAAGAAATTGATCACCTACTTGCCTGAGGGACCTGCGTATTATCCGAAAGATCAATTGAGCGATAAACCTGAACGGTTTTTTGTAAGTGAAATCATAAGAGAGAAAATTCTAGAACAATACAAGCAAGAAATCCCCTATTCTACTGAAGTCATTGTCACAGAATTTAAAGCAAAAGAAAGTGCGAAAGGGCCAATAATTCATATTTTTGCAGAAATATATGTATCTAGAAAAACACAAAAATCTATCATTATTGGAAAGCAAGGAGCTGCAATTAAGAAACTAGGAACAGCTGCACGTAAATCCATTGAGGAATTTTTAGAATCAAAAGTATTTCTCGAGTTGTATGTTAAAATAAAAGACAACTGGAGAGATGATGATAAATGGCTGAAGCAATTCGGTTATAAACAGTAATTATGCCAAAAATAGTAGCCATAGTAGGTCGACCAAACGTAGGAAAATCAACCTTATATAATCGATTAATCGGTGAGCGTCAAGCCATCATAGACAATCAGAGCGGAGTGACAAGAGACCGCATATACGGTGCTTGTGAATGGAATGGCAAACAATTCACTGTAATCGATACTGGTGGATTTGTAAAAGGGTCGGATGATGTATTCGAAGCGGCGATCCGATCACAAGTAGAAATAGCAATAGAAGAAGCTCACGTCATTGTTTTTATGACAGATGTTACAACTGGCATTACGGATCTAGATGCTGAAATCGCAGACATCCTTCGCAAAACAGATAAAACAGTGTTTTTATGTGTGAATAAAGTGGACAATAGTTCACGGGCTATGTTAGCAAATGAATTTTGGGGATTAGGATTTGATAATACCTATTTCATTGCTGCAATATCAGGAAGTGGAAGTGGAGATTTATTGGATGCTGTTACAGACGCATTGCCACCTGAAGACGAGGAAGAAGAAGATGATATTCCAAAGATAAGTATCATAGGACAACCGAATGTAGGAAAATCCTCCTTGACCAATGCATTACTTGGTAAAGAGCGAAATATCGTAACTGATATAGCTGGGACAACGCGTGATGCGATTCATGAACGATTCAATAAATTTGATAAAGACTTTTACATTATTGATACTGCCGGGATTCGAAAAAAATCAAAAGTCCATGAAGATCTTGAGTTTTATTCTGTCATGCGTGCTATCAAGGCCATAGAAGAAAGTGATGTATGCATTCTTATGATCGATGCAACACAAGGCATCACGTCTCAAGATTTGAATTTAATCAAGCTGGTTGTCAAGCGAAAAAAAGGATTAGTACTTGCCATCAATAAATGGGATCTAATTGAAAAGGAGACCAATACGGCTCGAGATATGGAAGCAGCAGTAAAAGAAAAAATAGGAATATTCAATGATATACCCGTTGTCTTTATTTCTGCGACAGAAAAACAGCGTATTCTAAAAGTAATCGAACTTGCACTTGAAGTTTACACGAATAGAACGCAAAAAATAAGAACTAGTCTTCTTAATGAAGTCATGCAAGCTTCTATTGAACGATATCCACCTCCTGCTTACAGAGGTCGTTTTCTGACAATCAAGTACGTCACACAGTTACCAACACACTACCCAAGTTTTGCATTTTTCTGTAATAATCCTAAATACATGAAAGATTCCTATAAGTCCTATTTAGAAAACCAATTGCGCAAGCATTTTAATTTTAAAGGTGTGCCTATAACCATTTATTTCAGAGATAAATAATGCAGTACATTCCGACACATATTTCTGGTCTTTTTGTAGTAGAGCCTCGTGTCTTCCAAGATGAACGAGGGTATTTTTTTGAGTCCTACTCAAAAGTAAAAGAACAGGAAGCAGGTAAAGCATATAATTGGGTTCAGGATAATGAATCATTTTCAGAAAGAGGCGTACTAAGAGGGTTACATTATCAATGTGGGGAACACGCACAAGCAAAGCTCGTTCGTGTAATAAAAGGTGAAGTTCAAGATATTGTCGTAGACTTAAGAAAGGATAGCAAAACATATGGTGACCATTTTGCCATTGAGTTAAGTGAAACCAATAAGAAGCAATTGCTAATACCTAGAGGTTTTGCTCATGGATTTTTGGTTATAAGCGAAACGGCTATTTTTTCTTACAAATGCGACAACTATTACCATAAAGAAAGTGAAGGTGGTATAGCTTACAATTGCAGCACTTTAGATCTTCCATGGAAAGTTATGGAAACCTATACGGTTTCGGAAAAAGATCAACTTTTACCCTTTTTCGGAAGTCATAAAACCCTATAGATGAACATTTTGGTAACTGGAAGTAATGGTCAAGTAGGAAAGGCAATGAGGCGCATAGCAGATACGCTTCCATATGATTTTCTATTTACAGAAAAAAGTACGCTTGACATCAGTAATCAAGTTGAAGTTGAGCAAGCTATTTTGGGCTTTAAGCCCAAAATTATTATAAATTGTGCTGCTTATACCGCGGTGGATCGAGCAGAAGAAGAACAAGAAAAATGTTTCGAGATTAATGCATATGCGTTGGACTATATTGCACGTTCTGCTCAACAATTAGAAACGCCGGCTTTTATCATTCATTTATCTTCTGACTATGTCTATCATCCCGAGCATGAAGATATGATATCCGAAGATGAAGTATGTCATCCCAAAGGGGTGTATGCGCTTTCAAAGCGAGATGGAGAAGAAAGATTATTAGCTGCTTCTAGGTCATGTATGATTATTCGCACCTCATGGGTGTATGATGAAAAGGGGCATAATTTTGTCAATACGATGGACAGGCTCGGGGGCCAAAAGGAATCATTGAATGTTGTAAATGATCAGATAGGAAGTCCCACATATGCTAGGGATATCGCTGCGTTTATAGCGCATATATTGCAGCGTTTTGATCAAGAAAATAGAGTTTCATGGACACCACGTATTTTTAATTACTCAAACGAAGGATTCACGAACTGGGCGGAATTTGCACAAGAAATAATGCATAAGTTGGGACATAATTGCGAAATATTGCCTATTCCAACAGCTGCTTACCCTACTCCAGCAAAAAGACCATTAAACTCAAGAATGGATAAAAGTTTAGTAAAAACTACATTTGATGTAGAAATCAGACATTGGAAAGAAGCGCTAGAAGCATGCCTTCAGCACAAAAAAACAGCCAAGTAAAAGTCTTTTCGAGAAAAAAGAACTGATTTTAAAAGAATGTCGCAACACCAAGCTATCAATTCGCGTCTTTATTGTATATATTTGATCATATGATGAATAGTAGAATCCTATATATTCTCTTTTTCTGCTTGTTTTTCTTTTGGGCGCAAGCCACACACAATAGAGCAGGTGAAATCACATACGTCCAAGTAGACGATTTAACTATAATTGCAACCATTACAACCTTCACAAAGTCAACAAGTGTGCAGGCAGACAAAGATTCTGTGCTCATGGACTGGGGAGATGGAACGACGAGTTTCATTAAAAGAACCAACAATAATGGTCAAGGAGAAGATTTAGAAAATAATGTGAAGTTCAATACATATGTGATGCAACACACTTACCCTGCACGTGCAACTTATACGATGTGCATGGTGGACCCAAATCGGGTCGCAGAAATAGAAAATCTAAATTACCCAAATTCATCTAATATACGATTTAGTATTCAAACGACTTTCACTTTAGTCAACACACAATTTAATGGGACCAATAGTTCTGTACAGCTATTACAACCACCTATTGATCTTGCTTGTGTAGGTGAAGTATTTATTCATACGCCGAATGCTTATGATCCTGATCAAGGAGATTCACTTGCATTTGAACTGACAACACCATTTGAAGATTGTGGTGTATTCGTGGATGATTATGTATTACCAGATCAAATTTTACCAGACAATAACGATTTTAGTTTTGACACTTCAACAGGAACAATTGTATGGAATGCCCCACAAAAAGAAGGCGAATACAATGTTGCTTTTTTTATTTACGAATACAGAGATGGTGTTTTACTGAATACAGTTCTTCGTGACATGCAAATTTTTGTATTTAGTTGTGACAATAATCCTCCTGAAATAGAAGCACCAGATGAAGTATGTGTTATTGCAGGTGATACAGTTGATATAGAAATTGTAATCAATGATCCTAATGAAAATCAGCTGGTCATAACTGATGGTACAGGGGCTCCTTTCCTACTTGATGTAAATCCAGCAACATTAACACCGAATGATCAATATCTTCCTGTGCCTTATACGGTCAATTTCAAATGGGCCACAAGATGTAATGACATTTCAAATAATCCGTACAATATTGTAATTCGTGCAGCTGATAATTTTTTTACTGGTTCTACAGGCGTCAGTGGTCTTGCGGATTTGCATACCATTTCAATACGGGTTGTTGGTCCACCACCTGAAGATGTAGAAATAGAAACAGCTCCGGATGCATTGCGAATAGATTGGCAGTCTCCTTATGATTGTGAGATAACGGATGATATGTTTTTTCAGGGTTTTTCGGTATGGAGGGCAGAACAGATGATTGATGTGCCATGGGATACGTGCAACCCAGGTATAGAAGGCTTCGGTTATATAGAAATAGAACATTCTATTCTATCCCAAGAAAATGGGCGTTATTTTTATGTAGATGAAGATGTTGAAAAAGGTAAAACATATTGTTACAGAGTCATAGCTGAATTTGCTCAAATTAGTTCATTTGGTTTTCCCTATAACTTTGTACAAAGTTTAAGGTCTGATGAAGTATGTGCACAGTTACCTAGAGACATTCCATTATTAACCAAAGCGAGTGTCATAGAGACGAGCAACACAACTGGACGTATAGAACTAGAATTCATAAAACCTGATCCTGTTCAACTTGATACCATAGAAAATCCAGGACCATATCGGTACGTAATTCAGAGAGCAGATGGTATTAACGGAAATAACTTTATAGATATCCCAGGGGCATCTTTTGTGTCACCTACATTTAGCTCGCCTATTCAGCAAGAATTTACGGATCAAAACATCAATACCCAAGCCCAAGGTTATACATACAGAATTGCTTTTTATGCCAATGGAGTAGATAATTTTTTCGACTATTCTCCTGTAGCTTCGAGCGTCTATTTATCTATTGGTGCAGGTGATGAAATAAATGTATTAAGTTGGGATTTCGAAACGAGCTGGATTAATGATCAATTCTATATCTACAGACAAAATCAAGCAGGAGTTTTCAGTATTATTGATTCTACCACATCATTAACTTATACAGATGAAGGTTTAGTGAATGGCGTTGAATATTGCTATTTTGTAGAATCTCATGGTACTTATCAAGTCCCAGAACTGGATTTTGACATTTTCAACAATTCAAACGAATCTTGCCAAGTTCCTATAGACACAATTCCACCTTGCATTCCTGAGCTCACAGTAGAGAATCCTTGTGATGATGCAGCTGTGGATACACCGGAAGAATTTTTTACTAATATATTGATGTGGGAACGTGTAGATTTATCATGTGAATCATCTAATGACATTGCTGCTTATAATATTTATTTCAAACAAAGTTTAGTAGTTAATGAGCCCGTTCTCATTTCTACAATTACAGATATACAAGTTGTTAGTTATGAAGATGTACCATCTAATGGCTTAACAGGATGCTATGCGATTAGCTCAATTGATAGCACAGGAAATGAAAGTGCACTTTCCGAATTCGTATGCGTGGAAGACTGCCCTTCTTACATTTTACCCAATGCATTTACTCCTAATAATGACGGAAGTAACGATCTTTTCATTCCTATTCTTTCTCGATTTGTAACACGAGTAAACTTTCAAGTATATAATGAATGGGGGCAAAATATATTTGAAACATCTGATCCACAGATTAACTGGGATGGAACAGGACGGAATGGATTGCAACAAAATGATGGTGTTTATTATTATACATGTGAAGTATTTCAAACAAACTCTTCCGGTGAAGAAAGTAGCTTTAACTTTTTAAAAGGAAGTATTTATATTTTAAAATAATTTGAATGTTTACAGGTATTATTGAACATCTAGGAATGATTGTTGGTATTGAAATCGAAGGTGAAAACAAAACGTTCGCTATTCAATCCACACTTACACCAGAATTAAAAATAGATCAGAGTGTTTCTCATAATGGAGTATGCTTAACTGTGATTCATAAAACAGATGATATATACAAGGTTACTGCTATTAAAGAAACACTTGATATTACAGCTTCAGGAACATGGGTAGTAGGTCAAAAGGTGAATTTGGAACGTGCTGCAAAATTGCATTCTAGACTTGATGGACACATTGTACAAGGTCATGTAGATTCAAAAGCTAAGGTAACAAAAATTGAAAATGAAAATGGTTCTTGGCGTTTTTCATTTGAATTCCCACAAGAATTTGCTCCATTAATTATTTCGAAAGGATCAGTTTGTATTGATGGAGTGAGTCTTACAGCTATTGCTCCTACACACCAATCATTTCAAGTTGCAATTATTCCGTATACATACGAGCATACCGTGTTCCATCAATATAAAATTGGTGACGAAGTAAATATTGAATACGATCTTATCGGCAAATATATTTTACGAAAGGAAGCTTTAGCTCATTTAGGCCAGCCTGTTTAAAATACATCCGGATGGGAGGAAATAAAAGCTATTTCACAAGATGTACATGTTCTATTTCGAGACGGAAGTTTTCTGCTCTCTTGTTTCCTCTTAAGAATGAAATTTCCTCTACAGTGTCCGCATGAAAGTTGGGATAATTAAGTTTTCTCCCTCTGAAAACTGGAATCATTTCTGCTAAAGGAATGCTTATTTCTTGCCAATCTCCAGTTGATTCAAATATATATTCATAAGAGAAAAAGGAAGTACGATCCCCTTTTATTCGGAACGCAAAGGGTTGCCCATCCCCTTTAACCTTAAGTTTAATGTGCGTAAATTGTTCTACTTCAACGGTTCCGCAATCGTGACGTACCATTGAAAATCCGCCATTATTTTCTAAAGAAACGAAACCAGAGAAAACTCCATTTCCTTTTTCAGTATATGTGAAAGTGCCATTTGAAAGTCCTCCCATAACGCCATCGTTTACAACTTGCCAATACCCTGTTGTTTTTCCTGAAGAAAAATCTATGACGCTTTTATACTCATAGGAAAGAATAGAATAGAAAAAGAATAATAGTGCTACCATGAAAAGATAACACTGTCTTATTAGGAAGGTTTATTTTTGGGCTTTAAGCCCAAAAAAGAAAAAGTTGAGCTTTAGTTTTTCCTTACCAAAACATCAACGAAATTTCAAAAACATCATGCTCTATAGAGCTAACTGGTATATATTGCACACCCTTTTATATGATTAATATCATGGTTATTTTTTCATGGTATAAGCAATAGCTTTTATAAGAGACTTATACACCAAACTGTCTAAGGTGGTGGTCAAGGTGTTTATAAAACATGGTATTCCATTCGTCCAAAGTCAACTTTCCAAAAGAATGAGATTCTTTACCGTCAAAATGTTGTGCTCCAAGATCCTTACATTGATTCAAATACCCAATTAAACGATCTTTTTCTTTCAGAAAATCACGCTCATCGGAAATTACAAATTGTGGAGCTGTTCGTCCATTTTTCGGATAAGGTTTAGGACCGCAAACTTGTGCTTTAGCAAATAATTTTATCATAAATTTCGCGAAAGCTCCTGGCTTTTTATGGAGTTCTTCCAAAGACATCTCATAGGCAACAGAAGTGTGCGCAAGCATTTGGCTCGCATTCATTTTACCCCATTGAGGTACAGTATCAGCATTGATTTGATCAATTCTATTGATTAAGGAACTTACGGTGTCTTGCTGAAAGATATTAGGAAATGTCATTGTAAATAGGTTTAATAAACCAAAAATAAGCAATTACGGGTATTTAAGATTTTGAGAATTGTGTATAAAATCAAAATTTCACCCGGAAGGGTGAAGTTTTGGAATTGAAAAGGAGATAATATTGACAAAACTCCAAGATTATGCCTTTGCCATCAAATGAAAATGCACAAGAATCTTTGCATTCACAAAGTATTTCTTCTTCCAATACTGTAAGCAATGAAGATGGAACAGCATCATTACCCGCACCTGATTATTCCATTACGTCCAATGGAATGGAAGATGAAAACAGCGCGCTTAGTAATGGTAAAATTGATGATTCTGTACTTGCTTCGAAACTTCAAGAATTTAAAAACGCTGGGAACCAAAGATTTGATGGACCAGAAATAAGCACAGTATCAAATGAATTCCATATCATGCGTTTTGAGACATCATCTCATTACTATTATGTTAGTAAACAAGATAAAAATACACCATTATTAATATCAGAATCTTCAGAGGGAAATTTTTCGGAAAAATTTTACGTAAGTAGTCGAGAATTTGGGGATATGTTGTGGAGACGAATTACTGAGAAAGAGATGGATCGAGATAAAAAAGATAATTCCTATATGTATTTAGAAGATGTAAAAGTGAGTAATTCATTAAAATTAGCAGGCGGATTTTTGGGTTTCGGAACAGATTGGGAAGAGACTACAGTTAATGTAAAAGAATTAAAATATAACATTACAACAGGAGATACTTCTTTCTCTTTACCAGGGCCAATATCTACAACAATTAATTTAAATCTCAGAGAAAAATATTTTGGGTTTGACCCGAATAAACCAAATTTCGGAATTGATCCCAAGTTTACTATAAGCTTACCATTGGGTCCCTTAGCAACTATTACCTTTAATCCTGAAACAGCTCAAGTTACCTTTAGTGTCGGTATTAGCGCGGCAGGAATAGGAGCTAACATAAGTGCTACTTATAAAATTAACACGGATAAAACAAGTCAAGTTTCTGAAGATTTCTTGATCAGAGAATTGTTTCCAGAAATAGGTCAATTAGTTGATGCATTAGGTTGATATATGAAAATATAAGAGAAGAAATCAAATAAGCGTGGAAAACGATATTATGTTGCAAATAACTGACTCATATCTTTAAAGGCTTTAAATTCAAGAGCGTTGCCACTAGGATCATAAAAAAACATTGTGGCTTGTTCTCCAACTTCACCTTCAAATCGAATACAAGGTTCTATGACAAATTGTACGTCCTTAGTTTTCAATTGATCTCGCAATTTCCCCCAATCATCCCATTGTAGAACCACACCGAAATGAGGAACTGGTACATCATGACCATCTACTGGATTGGTCGATTTTTTGTTATTCAATTTTGATTCATCAATATGTATTACCAATTGATGCCCAAAAAAATCAAAATCGACCCATCTGTCGGAAGACCTTCCCTCCTTACAGTCCATAATATCTCGATAAAAAGAACGAGTCTCTTTAATTTCACGTACGGGTATTGCCAAATGAAAAGGCATTACATGTTTTGACATATAATTCTATATTATTTAAATCCGAATTATGTATTAAAAGGTCGTAATGATACTTAAAATCTAAAGAAATAATAATTTCAGCGAATGCATCAAGTCCACCTTAAGATAAAAGAAGAGAAGCCACTTTCATTTTGAAAAAATTTCAAGTGCGATACATCTTCAATTGTAAAATTCCGGTTTAGTGTGGTTAAAAATTTAAATATACAGAAGTAATACTAAAAAAAATAAAAAAGGGTTATTAAGATTTTGAGAGTTCGCTTTCAACTTAAGTCTAAATAAGAGCTGTCATGCAATTAATGAAAGAAGTCTATATGGCATAAAAAAGCCCCGAATAAACACTTTATTCGAGGCTTTTAATATTTAATCAATTGCTAACTTATTCAGCAGCTTCTATCTCTGCAGGATTCTCTACTGGTTTTACAAGCATAGATTTTCTATTTACAAGTCCCGTTCCTGCTGGTATTAATTTACCAACAATAACGTTCTCTTTCAATCCTTCTAAGTAATCTGTTTTTGCATTTATTGCTGCTCCACTTAATACTTTAGTAGTCTCTTGGAAAGATGCTGCAGAAATCCAGCTGTAAGTTCCTAATGAAGATCTTGTGATACCTTGTAGCATTGGAGAAGAGGTTGCAGGAACTGCATCTCTGAATTCTACAATTTTCATATCATTTCGTTTCAAGTAAGAATTCTCTTCTCGGATCTGTCTTACTGATACCAATTCTCCTGCTTTCAGTTTATTGGAATCTCCAGAATCCATGATAAATTTCTTATCAAATATCCAATCATTCTGCTTCAAGAACTCATATTTTTCTACACTTTCACCTTCTAAGAATATCGTATCACCTGCATCTTCAATTTTCACTCTTCTCATCATTTGACGCACGATTACTTCTATATGTTTATCGTTAATAGCGATACCTTGAGAACGATATACTTCTTGAATTTCATTTACAAGATAGGATTGAACAGCAAATGGTCCTTTAATTGATAAGATATCAATTGGTGCTATTGCACCATCACTTAATCTCATTCCAGCTCTTACGAAATCACCATCTTGTACAAGAATGTGCTTAGAAAGACCTACGAGATATTTTCTCTTTTCAGCTGTTCGATCATCTGTTACAATGACCTCTCTATTACCTCTTTTAATTTTACCAAAAGAAATAATTCCATCAATTTCAGAAACTACTGCAGGATTTGAAGGGTTTCTTGCTTCGAATAGCTCCGTAACTCTTGGAAGACCACCGGTAATATCTTGAATTTTACCAAGTTTTCTTGGAATTTTTACAATCTTATCTCCAGGCTTAACTTCATCACCATCTCCTACAGAAAGGTACGCACCTACTGGTAGATTGTAACTCTTTAATTCTTCTCCATCTGGAGAAATAATTTTAATTGTAGGAATCTTCTTTTTATTCTTTGTTTCTATGATAACAACTTCCTCGAAACCTGTTTGATCATCTTTCTCTTTTCTGAATGTCACTCCTTCTTCAATATCTTGGAATTTTGTTATTCCTCCGAATTCAGAGATAATCAGTGCATTAAACGGATCCCATTCACAAATCACATCACCTTTTCCTATTTTCGCACCTTCCTTAACCATGATGTTCGATCCATAAGGTATATAATTACTTTGAAGAATTCTATTTGTTTTAGGTTCAACGATTCTTACCTCACCTGATCTTGAAATCACCACAGATTCTTTTTCAGTCTCTACAGATTTAATGTTGTCGAATTCAATCTTTCCTTCAAACTTCGAAGTGATGTCATTTTCAGCTTTTGTTACTGATGCAATACCACCGACGTGGAATGTACGAAGTGTCAACTGTGTACCAGGCTCCCCTATAGATTGAGCTGCAATAATTCCTACTGCATCACCTCTTTCTGCAATTCTTCCTGTCGCTAAGTTCTTACCATAACATTTTCTACACACTCCTTTTTCTGTTTCACATGTCAGAACTGATCTTATTTTTACTGACTCTATCCCTTCTTCATCAATCTCAGCTGCAATTATAGGAGAAATATATTCACCCGCCTTTAAGATCACATCATCAGACTTCAAGCGTGTAACATCATGTAAAGAATAACGCCCTACAATTCTAGAAGCTAAAGATTCAACAATCTTGTCGTTCTCTTTTAATGCGAATGTTTCAATTCCTCTTAACGTATCACAATCTTCTTCAATAATGATTACATCTTGTGATACATCTACTAATCTTCTAGTAAGATAACCAGCATCTGCTGTTTTTAAGGCCGTATCGGCAAGACCTTTTCTTGCACCGTGTGTAGAGATAAAGTATTCTAGTACCGAAAGTCCTTCTAAGAAGTTTGCAAGAATAGGGTTTTCAATAATAGCCCCACCTGTATCACCAGATTTTCTTGGTTTTGCCATCAATCCTCTTAACCCACATAACTGCTTAATTTGTTGTTGCGAACCACGAGCTCCTGAGTGAAGCATCATATATACAGAGTTGAACCCATCTTTATGCTCAGCCAACTCTTTCATCAAGTTTTGCGTGATCATACTATCAGCATTCGTCCACTTATCGATAATCTGGTTGTAACGTTCACTATTTGTGATCAATCCCATATTATAATTAGACCATACTTCGTCAACTTCTTGTTGTGCATTAATCAGTGTCTTTTCTTTAACTGAAGGTGTAATCAAATCCCCTAAGTTAAATGATAATCCACCTCTGAATGACCAGAAGAATCCCATTTCTTTGATCTTGTCAAGAAAGATGGCTACAATAGAGAATCCTGTCTTATTTAGAATTCCATTGATCGCTCTTTTAAGATTCTTTTTAGTCAACAATTCATTGACAAAAGGAACTGTATCAGGACGTGCCTCATTGAAAATAACCCGCCCAACAGTAGTATCTATCATTTCAGTTAAAGGATTACCTTCCTCATCAACATGCTCTATTCGAACTTGAATTTTTGCATGTAGTTCTGCCTTTTCTTCAGAAAAAGCAATCAATACTTCTTCGGGAGAATAGAACCTCATACCTTCACCTAGAACTGGATTAGCCTTTGTTCCAGTTCTTTCTTTTGTCAAGTAGTATAATCCAAGTACCATATCCTGAGAAGGCAATGTAATAGGAGAACCATCTTGTGGATTCAACATGTTGTGTGCTGACAACATTAATACTTGTGCCTCAAGTATAGCAGCTTGTGAAAGCGGAACGTGTACCGCCATTTGGTCACCATCGAAATCGGCGTTGAATGCACCACATACAAGTGGATGTAGTTGAATTGCCTTTCCTTCAATCAAAACAGGTTGGAAAGCCTGAATAGAAAGACGGTGTAGAGTTGGGGCCCTATTTAACATGATAGGGTGCCCTTTCAATATATTCTCAAGGATTTCCCATATTACAGGTTCTTTACGATCAACTAATTTCTTAGCTGACTTAACAGTCTTTACAATTCCTCTTTCTATCAACTTTCTGATGACAAATGGCTTGAATAATTCTGCAGCCATTCCTTTTGGTAAACCACACTCATGTAACTTAAGTGTAGGTCCTACCACAATTACAGAACGTCCAGAATAATCTACCCTTTTTCCTAGTAGATTCTGACGGAATCTTCCTTGCTTACCTTTTAATACATCACTAAGTGACTTTAATGCACGTCCACCTTCTGCTTTTACAGCATTTGACTTTCTTGAGTTATCAAATAATGAGTCAACTGCTTCTTGCAACATCCTCTTCTCATTTCTCAAGATCACCTCTGGAGCTTTAATTTCCAATAATCGCTTCAAACGATTATTTCGGATAATCACTCTTCGATACAAATCATTCAAGTCAGAACTTGCAAAACGTCCTCCATCCAATGGAACTAAAGGTCTTAGTTCTGGTGGAATAACTGGCAAATACTGAATAATTGACCATTCCGGTCTATTTTCCATTCTTGTTTGACCATCTCTAAAGGCTTCTACTACTCTAAGTCTTTTTAATGCTTCTGACTTTCTCTGCTGTGAAGTCTCATTAGCTGCTTGATATCTAAGTGCAGCAGCTAAATCGTCAAGATCTGTACGTTCTAGTAGCATTCCAACTGCTTCAGCACCCATTTTAGCGATAAATTTATTTGGATCGCTATCATCTAGTAACTGATTATCCGCTGGAAGACTATCAAGGATTTCGAAATATTCCTCCTCTGTTAATAACGTTTTAGCAGTCTTTCCTTCTTCTTCTGTGATTCCAGGTTGAACGATAACATACCGTTCATAATAGATTACCGACTCTAGATTTTTAGATGAAAATCCTAGAAGATAACCAATTTTATTAGGTAATGATTTGAAAAACCAAATGTGTACAACTGGAACGACTAATTTGATGTGTCCCATTCGTTCTCGTCTTACTTTCTTTTCTGTAACCTCTACTCCACAACGATCACAAACAATACCTTTATATCTTATTCTCTTATATTTTCCACAATAACATTCGTAATCCTTTACAGGTCCGAAAATTCGCTCACAAAAAAGCCCATCTCTTTCTGGCTTATAAGATCGGTAATTGATCGTTTCTGGCTTCAATACTTCACCATGTGATCTTTCCAGAATATCATCTGGAGAACACAAACTAATCGTAATGGAGTTGAACCGATTGTTTACCTTGTTTAAATTCTTTTTTAATGACATAGTTATTATGTATGTGAGTCAAGCTCAAAAGCTCACCCGATTTTTTAAATTAAGTTCGTTCAAAAAACAATGTTCTTAAACAAATTTCACATCAAGCGCTAATCCTCTCAATTCATGTACAAGTACATTGAAAGATTCAGGGATATTTGGTTCAGGTAAATTTTCCCCTTTCACGATCGCTTCATATGCTTTCGCTCTACCTACAATATCATCCGACTTGATCGTTAACAACTCACGCAATATGTTAGATGCCCCAAAGGCCTCTAATGCCCATACTTCCATTTCTCCAAATCGCTGACCACCAAATTGTGCTTTACCACCTAATGGTTGCTGGGTGATAAGAGAGTAAGGTCCTATAGATCTTGCGTGCATTTTATCGTCAACCATGTGAGATAATTTCAACATGTAAATTACACCTACGGTTGCTTGTTGGTGAAATTTATTACCAGTCTCCCCATCGTATAAATAAGTTTGACCCAATGAAGGTAAATCCGCTTTCTGTATTTGCACTTCTATATCATCCATTGAAGCTCCATCGAAAATAGGAGTAGAATATTTCACGCCAAGCTTCTTTCCTGCCCAACCTAAAACCGTCTCAAATATCTGACCTAGATTCATCCTAGATGGTACACCTAGAGGATTAAGTATGATATCAACTGGAGTTCCATCTGCCAAGAAAGGCATATCTTCTTGTTTTACAATACGCGAAACAATACCTTTATTACCATGTCTTCCTGCTAATTTATCTCCTACTTTAAGCTTACGCTTTTTAGCCATATAAACTTTAGCTAATTTCAATACACCTGCTGGTAATTCATCACCAATAGAAATGTTGAATTTCTCTCTTTTATATCTAGAGATTTCCTCATTCAATGTAATGGAGAAGTTGTGTAACAACTTAGCTACTAATTTATTAGTCTCTTCCTCTTTTACCCAGTTGCTATAATCTACCTCTGAAAAGATTAGGTCTTTAAATACTTTAGAAGAAAATTTTGTTCCTTTTGGAATTAATTCTTCATTGTAAATACTTTTTACACCTTGAGAAATATCACCTTTAAGAAGAACCATCAACTTATCAATAAGTACAGTCCTTAATTCATTAACTGTTACAGCATGGCGATCTTCCAATTGATTAAGCAATTCTTTTTCCTGAACTTTTTGGAATTTATCCTTTTTTGCTCTAGCAAAAAGTTGCTTATTAATAATAACACCTTTAGTTGAAGGAGGTGCTTTTAAAGAAGCATCTTTTACATCTCCGGCTTTATCACCAAAAATTGCACGCAATAACTTCTCTTCTGGTGTAGGATCTGATTCCCCTTTAGGTGTTATTTTTCCTATCAGTATATCTCCTTCTTTTACCCAAGCTCCAACTCTGATGATCCCATTCTCATCCAAGTCTTTTGTCGCTTCTTCACTTACATTTGGAATATCATTTGTCAACTCTTCTTCACCAAGTTTTGTATCACGAATATCAAGTTCGAAACTTTCTATATGAAGAGAAGTAAAAATATCTTCACGAACAACACGCTCCGATAAAACAATTGCATCCTCAAAGTTATACCCTTTCCAAGGCATGAATGCAACCATCAAATTTTGGCCTAGAGCCAATTCACCTTGCTCTGTCGCGTATCCATCGCACAATAAAGAACCTTTGGTTACTCGATCTCCTTTTTTAACTATTGGTTTCAAGTTGATACAAGTTCCTTGATTGGTTCTTAAGAATTTAATTAATTTATATGACTTTACATTATCCGTAAATTCAACTAAATTCTCTTTATCTGTTCGATCATACTTAATAATGATTTCTGTTGCATCTACATATTGTACAACTCCATCACCTTCCGCATTAATCAACATTCTTGAATCTCTGGCAACTTTACCTTCAAGACCAGTTCCAACAATTGGTGAACTTGGTTTTACTAAAGGAACAGCCTGACGTTGCATGTTGGATCCCATCAATGCCCTGTTCGCATCATCATTCTCCAAGAATGGAATCAAAGATGCAGAAACACCTACAATTTGATTAGGAGCTACGTCCATATATTCTACTTCAGATGGACTAAGAACAGGAAAATCTCCATGCTCTCTACACTTAATACGATCACTCATGAACGCACCTTGTTCCGTAATAGCTGAATTAGCTTGGGCAATTTTCTTAAAATCTTCCCCTTCAGCTGAAAGGTAAATTGCATCTTTATCGACATCAATTTTCCCTTCATCTACCTTTCTATATGGAGTTTCAAGAAATCCCATTTTATTCACTTTTGCGTGAACACATAAAGTCGATATCAAACCAATATTTGGTCCTTCTGGAGTTTCAATTGTACAAAGTCTACCGTAGTGGCTATAGTGTACATCTCTTACCTCGAAACCAGCACGCTCTCTTGATAAACCTCCTGGTCCTAAAGCGGATATCCTTCTTTTATGAGTGATTTCTGAAAGAGGATTTGTTTGATCCAAAAATTGAGATAATTGACTTGTTCCGAAAAACGAATTTATTACACTAGATAAAGTTCTAGCATTTATTAAATCTATCGGTGTAAATACTTCATTGTCACGTACATTCATCCGCTCTCTAATCGTTCTTGCCATTCTAGCAAGCCCTACACCAAACTGGGCATATAACTGCTCACCTACTGTTCGAACACGTCTATTTGATAAATGATCAATATCATCAAGTTCAGCTTTTTGATTCATTAATGAAACTAGGTAGCTAACAATAGAAATGATATCATCTTTCGTCAATACAAGTGTATCTACATCCTTCTCTTGGGCTAACTTTCTATTAATCTTATATCTTCCAACATCACCAAGATTATATCGTTTATCTGAAAAGAATAATTTATCGATAATCCCTCTTGCAGTTTCTTCATCAGGTGGATCAGTACCTCTTAATTGACGATAGATATACTGTACAGCTTCCATTTCTGAAGAAGAAGGATCTTTCTGAAGTGTATTATATATGATAGAGTAATCTTCATCTATATCTTCTTTTTGAAGAATGATAGATTCAATATCAGCATCTTTTATCATCTCGATATTCTCCTCATCAAGAACAATATCTCTTTCAAGAATAATCTCATTTCTTTCTACTGTTACAACCTCTCCTGTATCTTCATCTACAAAATCTTCAGTCCATTTTCTAAGAACTCGAGCCGCCAATTTTCTACCGATAGACTTTTTAAGTTCTTTAGGTGTTACTTTTATTTCTTCCGCTAAATTGAAAAGATTCAAAATATCTTTATCTGAATCATATCCAATAGCCCTTAAAAGAGTTGTTACAGGAAATTTTTTCTTACGATCGATATATGCATACATTACGGTATTTATATCAGTCGCAAACTCCATCCAAGCTCCTTTAAATGGAATTACTCTTGCAGAATAAATCTTTGTACCATTCGGGTGAAAATTCTGAGAAAAGAATACACCAGGAGATCTGTGTAATTGAGAAACAATTACACGTTCAGCACCATTGATAACGAATGTACCTTTGGGAGTCATATATGGAATGTTTCCAAGGAAAACATCCTGAACTATTGTTTGAAAATCAACATGTTCTTCATCATTACATGAAAGTCTCAACTTTGCTTTTAAAGGGACACTGTATGTAAGACCTCTTTGCATACATTCAGAAATAGAATATCTTGGAGGGTCGATAAAGTAATCTAAAAATTCCAATACAAAGATGTTCCTTGCATCAGTAATAGGGAAGTTTTCTTGAAACACCCTATACAATCCTTCACTATTTCTATTCTCTGGAGTAGTTCCCAATTGGAAAAACTCCATAAAAGATTCTAGCTGGATTTCTAATAAATCGGGATAAGCATTAGGTAACTTTATTTTACCAAAGTTAACTCGTTTCTCATCCGCGTATTGAACGATTGCGTTTGAAGCCATATGATGTCAATTTATGATCCTAATCAAATAAAACAATAGCAGACAGAAATATTTCCATTATAAACGGCAATAGGCTTAGTGAAGCATACAACTTCACTAAGCCAAATAACCATTTTATTTAGGATAAAACCTCTGTCATTAAATTCAGTGCGAGTTAAATTATTTCAATTCAACTTCAGCACCTGCTGCTTCTAGAGCAGCCTTAATAGACTCAGCATCAGCTTTAGCCACACCTTCTTTAATTGTTGCTGGAGCCTCATCCACTAATCCTTTAGCTTCTTTAAGTCCAACACCTAAAAGGTTTTTAACTTCTTTAACTACAGCTAGTTTAGCTGCACCTGCAGAAACTAAGTGTATATCAAATTCAGTTTTTTCAGCTGCGCCAGCGTCTCCGCCTGCTGCTGCTGGTCCAGCAACTGCTACTGCAGCCGCTGCAGGTTCAATTCCGTATTCCTCTTTAAGAATGTCTGCTAATTCGCTTACATCTTTAACTGTAAGGTTTACTAATTGTTCCGCAATTTCTTTTAAATCCGCCATTTTAAGGTCGTTTTTTAAGTTAAAAAATAATTAAATATATAATTGCGTAAAAGCTTGGAAGCCATACATATTATGCCTCACGCTCTTGCAGGGCTTTTACTAAACCTGCAATTGTGTTCCCACCGCTTTGAAGTGAGCCAAGAACATTCTTGACTGGTGATTGAAGTAACATAATAATTTCTGCTACTAAATCTTCTTTTGACTTCAAATTAGCTAAGGCATCTATTTGATCGTCACCTATAAAAACATCAGAATCAATGTAAGCTGCTTTTAAAACAGGACGTTCAGAAGTTTCTCTAAATTCTTTAATAACTTTTGCAGGAACATTTCCTGTTTCAGCAAACATAATCGCCGTTGGTCCTTTTAAAGAATCAAAAAGTGGTGTATAATTTTTTTCTTCAGCATTTTCTTCTAATGCTTTAAGAACTAATGTATTTTTTACAACCTTCATTTCTACACCTTTTTCATAGCATAGTCCACGAAGTTTATTTACTTGTTCTACTGTTAAGGTAGATGAATCAGTGATATAGAAAAACGAACTCTCACTGAATTTTTGTTTTAGATCAGCAATCAATGCTGTTTTTTGTGCTTTTGTCATTATTCAGATATTTGAGTTGTTAAGAAATAGATTTTGGATCAATTGCAATTCCTGGACTCATTGTAGAAACCATTGTAAGAGACTTAACATAAGTTCCTTTCGCAGTCGAGGGTTTCATTTTTACAATTGTACCAATTAATTCAGCAGCATTTTGCTCAATTTTATCTGGACTGAAAGAAACTCTTCCTACTGTAGAGTGAATAATTCCATACTTATCTACACGGAAAGCAATTTTACCTCCTTTAACATCCTTTACAGCACTTGCAACATCCATAGTTACAGTACCTGATTTGGGATTCGGCATTAAAGATCTTGGACCGAGTATACGTCCAACTCGACCTACTTTAGCCATAACTGTAGGCATAGCTACAATTACATCAACATCTGTCCAACCTTTTGATATTTTGTCTATGTATTCGTCAAGACCTGCATAATCTGCACCCGCTTCTAAAGCTTCTGCTTCTTTATCAGGAGTACATAATACTAGAACAGTTTTAGACTTACCTGTTCCGTGGGGAAGAACTGTTGTTCCTCTAATTGCTTGATCGGCTTTTCTAGGATCAACACCTAAATTGATATGAATATCAACTGAAGCATCGAATTTAGCTGTATTGATTTCTTTGACCAATGAAGCCGCCTCTGATAAGCTGTAAAGTTTATTAGCGTCTACTTTGTCTAAGACTGCTTTACGCTTTTTAGTTAATTTTGCCATTTTAATAAATTTAAAGGTACGAACGCAGAAAATGGCCTGCTCCCTAGTTTAAAATTAAGTTTTATCGTTACTATTCTTCCCAAGGAGGAGTGCCAGTAACATTGATTCCCATACTTCTTGCAGTTCCAGCCACCATTTTCATAGCGGACTCGATTTTGAATGCATTTAAGTCGGGCATCTTGTTCTCAGCAATCTCTTTTACTTGATCCCAAGTTACGTTTCCTACTTTATCTCTATTAGATTCTTTTGAACCAGATTTCAATCCAGCTTTCTCTAATAATTGAACTGCAGCAGGAGGTGTCTTGATAATAAAACTGAAAGATTTATCCTTGAAAACAGTAATCACAACAGGCAATACTTTACCTTGTTGGTCTTGTGTTTCAGCATTGAATCTCTTACAGAATTCCATTATGTTAACACCCTTCGCACCAAGAGCAGGTCCTACAGGAGGAGAAGGATTCGCTGATCCACCTCTTACTTGCAACTTGATAAAACCATCTACTTCTTTTGCCATTCTAAATAAGAATTTTAGCTTTAAATTAAATTATGTTTGTTTTTCAACTTGTATAAAGTTTAGCTCAACCTCTGTACCTCTTCCAAAGATTTTTACTATAACTTTTAGTTTCTTTTTCTCTTCGTTAACTTCCTTGATATCACCAACAAAATCTTTGAAAGGTCCATCAATTATTTTAACAGTTTCTCCTACCAAGTAAGGCTCAATCATTGCCTCGCCGATATCCTGTGATGCATCTACTTTTCCTAACATTCTATTTGCCTCACTTGGCTGCATAGGGATAGGATTGTTTTTTCCTAAGAAATGAATAACATTTGGCGAATTTACTATGGCAGTAATCATTTCACCTGAAAACTTACCAGGTATTGCTTCTACAAGAATATAACCGGGCAAAATGTTACGTTCCATAATTACCTTTTTCCCATTTCTGATTTTATAAACTTTCTCAGAAGGGACTATGATTTGAGGAATCACTTCATTCCAATTGTTTCTGGTAATTTCTAGTTCAAGTCTTTCCTTGATCTTTTTTTCTTTTCCGCTTATAACTCTTAATGAGTACCATCTAGTTGAATCGCTCATAATACTAATTCACTCCTATTTGGTACAAGAATCTTTCTAGTAATAAACCATTAAAAATAAAGTCTAAAACTAGTATGATAAGAGCCAGTATTATAGTAGCAATAAGTACAACTCGAGCACTCGATAACAGTTCGGACATTGTCGGCCATGTTACATGGTGCAAAAGCTCGTTATAACTTTCTTTTACGTATGATACTATGTTATTCATCTTACTTATTTTAATTAAGGTTTCCCTTAAATTTTTTATTGCAGGGGAGACAGGACTCGAACCTGCAACCCTCGGTTTTGGAGACCGATGCTCTACCAATTGAGCCACTCCCCTAAACGTATATCAAAGACTTATAATAAAAGCTTTTAATATTATTGACTTTGATAAAATAACAAAATTAAGCACCCCTTTAAGGGATGCTTAATTTGAATATTTTTGATAACATACCAATTAGTATGCTATTCTGCGGCTATTATTAGTCAAGAATTTCAGTAACCTGACCTGCCCCTACTGTACGACCACCTTCACGTATTGCGAATCTTAGTCCTACTTCCATTGCGATACTATTAATTAGAGCTACCTCCAATGTTAAGTTATCACCAGGCATTACCATTTCTACTCCTGAAGGAAGAGTAACATCTCCAGTTACATCAGTTGTTCTAAAGTAGAACTGAGGACGGTATCCGTTAAAGAATGGAGTGTGACGTCCACCTTCATCTTTACTTAGTACATAAACCTCACACTTAAACTTCTTGTGTGGTGTTACTGAACCAGGCTTACAAATTACCATACCTCTTTTGATCATCTCTTTGTCAATACCTCTTAATAAGATACCAGCATTATCTCCAGCTTCTCCTCTTGTAAGAATCTTACGGAACATTTCAACTCCTGTTACAGTAGATGTTAATGCTTTCTCTCCATCTTTCATCATACCAATGATCTCAACTGGATCACTTGTATTGATTACACCCCTTTCAATTCTTCCTGTAGCAACAGTTCCTCTACCTGTGATAGAGAATACATCTTCTATTGGCATAAGGAAAGGCTGATCTACTAATCTTTCTGGCTCAGGAATGTCAGCATCAACTGCCGCCATTAATTTATGAATCGCTTCAATACCAGCTGGATCATCTTCTAATGCTTTAATAGCAGAACCAGGAATAACAGAAGCGTTATCACCATCGAATTCATACTGATCAAGAAGCTCTCTTACCTCCATTTCAACCAACTCTAGCATCTCTTCATCATCAACTAAGTCAGTTTTATTCATGAATACAACGATTTTTGGTACACCTACCTGACGAGCAAGTAGAATGTGCTCTCTTGTTTGTGGCATAGGACCATCAGTTGCAGCAACAACTAGAATCGCACCGTCCATTTGAGCGGCTCCTGTTACCATGTTTTTTACATAGTCAGCGTGACCAGGACAATCTACGTGTGCGTAGTGTCTATTTGCCGTTTCATACTCAACGTGTGCAGTATTAATTGTAATACCCCTTTCTTTTTCTTCCGGCGCTGCATCAATTGCATCATAATCTTGCTTAGCAGCTAATCCGTCTTTAGAAAGTACGTATGTAATTGCAGCCGTCAATGTAGTCTTACCGTGGTCAACGTGACCGATTGTACCTACATTGAGGTGGGGTTTGGACCTGTCAAATGTTTCTTTAGCCATCGGTCGTAAAGTTTATTTGTTTATTAAAAAATGATTTATATACTATTTGAGCCAATGAAGGGAATTGAACCCCCGACCCCTTCCTTACCATGGAAGTG
>JAHDGD010000031.1 GCA_020627825.1 Saprospiraceae bacterium | reverse complement strand
TCAAAATAACAGTTTCTGGAAGAAGCCAAACTTTCAATTTTGTAATAGCCTCCACATTGTAGTTCGAATACGTTCATAGTTTGTTTCTCTATTAGTGTAATGAACCTTTCATTTCGTTCCACTTTTTTTCTGTTAATTTTAAAATACTTTGTAAAGAATTACTAATGAGTATTTTATAGCATGCTGAAATATTGCCTCACATTAAAAAAAAATTAATATTATAGTGTAGTTGACGTACACTTACAGTCTTGATATATCGATTTATTTATTTTATTTCATAAATGCATAACATTGCCCAATAAGTAAAGGAGTACTTAAGGAAATTCTTCAGCAGTTGTGTAATTGCATAAAATTCCCGTAAAATGACATGCATTTAATGATTGGATAACATGTTATTAAATAACTTGTGTTCAAAGAAAAGAGCCACGCTATTATTCATATTCACCTGAATTACGTATTAATCCCAAATACAGATAATTAAAATCTCCAAATTGCTCTCAAAATCTACTGAAGGACTGAATTAAAAGAAATGCTAAATGTGTCTGTTCAATTGATTGCAAAAAAATAGGGTAGGATTCAAGCGAACCTTGATTTCCTACCCATTAACACACCATGAAAAACTTTATCTTAACAACGTTAGTTGCTATTGCAAATATAACATATATTTTTATTTAAGGAAGAAAAGATTTATTAAAATTTAGTTAATTTTTAAACATCTGCCTTTTATGACTTACTTTAGATCAATTCCTAACCACTCCATTCGAGGTTCTAATTGTAGGCTTTTGTATAATAACTGTTGAGAATCTGCAATTTTCGAAAGAATTTGTTCTGCTTCATTGGACGAAGATTTAGCAAAAATATTTTGTAATTGGCTAGGAAGAAGTGAATTCTTTTTCTTTGGAATTTCATCCAGTTTTACGTAATCAAGTTCGTACGTTTCTTTTATATAGTCTTTTACTTCATTCAACGATTTTATATCATCAATTAATCCTATTTCTTTCGCTTTTGAACCAGAATAAACTCTGCCTTGAGCAATGTCCTTTACAGCTTCTTTGTTCAAAGATCTACCTTCAGCTACTTTGGTAATGAAATTTTCATAAATAAAATCAGTTTCATTTTGAAGCTTACTTTTCATTTCTGGACTTAGGTCGGTTAATAGACTTAGATTTTTGCTATAGGGACTGGTACTGATTTCTGCAAAATCAATTCCTACATGCTTTTTAAGACCATCTTGAAGTTGTGGGAAAATGATAAAAACACCTATAGAACCCACAATACTATTTTGCTGCGCAAATATTTTATCTGAATTCATGATGATGTAATATCCACCACTTGCCGCTACATTGCCTACAGAAGCAATAACTGGAATACCTTTTTCTTTTATCAAATTTACTTCATGCCATATATCATCGCTTGCAAATGCGCTTCCTCCTCCTGAATTGACTCTTAAAATAACGGCTTTGTATTGATCCGACTTTCTTATTTTTCGTAATTCTTTTTTTAATTCTTCTGAAGAAATACCGCTATCTTTTTTATCAATATCTCCTTCCATTACAATATAGGCCACATTGGATTTTTTGGAGTTCGATTTTTGCCGAGCCTTGTAAGAAGAAAGAGAAAGGAAATCTTGTTGTTTTAAATCAAATTTTTCCGAAATCTTAACCTTGTAATTTGTCTCATATGAACTCGAATGGATCATATTTTCCTCTATTAATTTTTGGGCTCGAGCCCCAAAATCATTTTGAATTGCTGTATTCCAAAAACTGGTGTCTTTTTCTGAACTTGCGGCTAAGATATCAAGTAATTCTGTATATCTGCTTTGCAAAATTTCCTTGTATTGCATTTCATTCTCGGGACTAGGAGATGTTCTGTTAAAAGCTTCTACATAACCTTTGAATTTACCTGCTTTGTATATTTCCATCTGAATATCCCAGCGATCAAGAAAATCTTTATAATAATTAAGAATTGCCTTAAAACCAGTTAAGGTTAATGTGCCCATGGGATGTATAAAAGTAGAATCTGCGTGTAAAGACAATAAGAATGCTGACTGTGTATAGTAATCTCCATAAGCAAAAATTGGTTTATCACAATCTTCCGAAAAAGATTGAAGAGCTTTGGATAAGGAAACGGCTTGGGTATATGAAATGGAGGAACTACCATCAATGCTAATAGCTTTAATAGAAGAATCATCGCAAGCTTTTTGAATAAGATCAAGACTATTTGTAAAACTAACAGCTTCTTTTTCGCCCATTAATTTGGAAATAAAATCAAGTTTCTGTGTCTTTTCAGCTAATCCGTCTTTAATGGATATTTCTAGGATACATGTTGAGCATTGTTTGTTGGATGCTTTTTGATTGGAAGTAAACACTATAAAACTTATTATTCCAATAGCTATTATGGACGCGAAAACAATACCAAGAATGAAAAACAATTTTTTAAAAAACTTCTTCATGACATAAAGGTAATAAGTACAACTTGTTTCATACTGATTTCTAGATAAATTGTGTTAATTCAAAGACGAGTACGCATCATTAAAGGAAAATTTAGTGTCAATTGACAGAGGAGACAATTCTCCACATGTAAATTACGTTTTGAGAAAGTCAATACGACACTAACCAACATAAGTCAAGGAGAATGGTTAAAATATAAAATACCTTCTTATATTGGTCTTTAGTAAAATTGCTTGAATACTAGATTTTATGGTTCCAAGAACCCTGAATATATCAATTGATAAGATCTTATTATCCATTTTGTTTTTTACAATGGGTATATCACATTTGTCTTCGCAGATTAGTGTAACTGCAGCTTCTAATACAATAACTCCTGAACAAATTATTGAAACGGTGTTTCTAGGTGATGGAGTAGAAGTGACAAATATTGTCCATCAAGGAGCCACTCAATCGACCGGGTTTTTTACAGACGGAATGGCGGATATTGGTATAGAACGAGGAATTGTTATGGGGTCTGGAAATGTTGCAGAGGCGAACAATAATGCTGGATTCTTTGCCAGTTCTGCTGTAGGTGGTCCTACCTCAGATGCTGATTTAGAAAATGTAGTTAATTCCAATCTTGGTGTTTTTGATGTTTCAAGATACGAGATAACATTCATTCCGGCTGCTGATACACTGCGGTTTCGCTATGCTTTTTCAAGTGAAGAATATCCTGAGTTCAGTTGTTCTGACTTTAATGATGTATTCGGATTTTTTATTTCTGGACCAAACCCAGATGGAGGAACTTATGATTCTGAAAACATCGCTTTGGTACCTGATCTTGCGGATCCTACCGGTTTAACATTCACAAATTTTCCAGTTTCTATAGAAAATGTTCACCCTGATGACGGACCTGCTTGCCCCGCAGTATTTGGTGAATATTATAACGATAACTCAGCGAGTGGATCATTAGCTTACGATGGATATCTTGATGTTTTTACCGCTCAAGCTGTTGTTATACCTTGTGAGGAATATGTGATGAAATTAAAAATTTCAGATGTAGGGGATGATATTTATGATTCAGCTGTTTTTCTTGAGGCAAAGTCATTTGGTACAGGTTCGGTTCAAGTTGATATTTCTACAGTTTCACTGGACGGTACAATTGCAGAAGGTTGTAACTCTGCTATTTTAAAAGTTTCTCTACCCAATGAAGTTGAGGAAGACTTTGTAATTGACGCGCAGGTTATCGATTGCAGTAATGGTGCTACTCAAAATGTAGATTACATTGGGTTGCCAGATCAGTTTATTATTCCTGCTGGAGAGTCTACTGTTGAGTATGAAATATTTGCATTAAATGACGGTATTCCAGAAGGGACAGAAAGTATTTGTTTTGATATTCAAAGAGATATTTGCAATAGAGATACAGTTATTATTAGTATTGTTGAGACTCCGCTTGAACAACCAATTATTCCAAATGATACCGTTATTTGTCAGACAGAGATGATCAATTTGAATAGTACATTACCTCCTTCCTTTGTACTTCCGCCTTCACCTTCATTCTCCAATAATCAGACGATTCAAGTAAATGAAGAATTTACAGAATATGAATTGAATATTGATGTTGATGGTGTTTTTCCTGAATATATTGCGCCTAATTTAATCAAGAGTATTTGTATTGATTCAGTAGAACATCCTTTATTAAATGATTTAGATTTCTTTCTGATTACACCAAGCGGGTTCTTTCTTGAGTTATCTACAGACAATGGAAAAGGAAGTCCTACAGGTAAAATGATCAATACTTGTTTTACACCTACAGCTTTAATTAATGTAAATAATGGGAATCCTTTAGCTGGTGATTATTTTCCTACAAATGATACGTATACCGGAGAATTCCAATTGGAAGGAGTATGGGAAGATTTGTATGGTGAAGACAGTGAAAGTAACGGTACATATTCCCTAGTGTTTTTAGATGATGAGATGGGTGGTTTAGGTGTCGTTTCGGGATGGTCTATTACATTTCAAGCTTTATATAATTTAAATTATCAATGGTCAAGTGATGTAGATGGTCCCATATGTGAAAATTGTGATGACATAGATGTTCAAGTAGATGAATCAACAACATTTTATTTGGAAGTTTTTGATTCCTATGGCTGTTCTCTAATTGATAGTTTTAGTGTCGAAATTATTGATTTAGCTCCACCTGTTGAGAATTTAGTTTGTGATACAATTGCTCCTCAATATATAGGAATAACATGGGATCCTGCACCTGGGGCTACTGGCTATACCATTTTTATTCCTGGAATAATAGACCCACCGCTGGATATTGGAAATGTTACGGAGTGGGCTGTTTCAACAGGACTACAATCATTAACTTCATATGATATAACGATCACACCGTTAGGAGGGTTATGTGGTGGTACTGAAACTACTATTACATGTACTACGGTAGAATGTTCAGTTGATGAAATGGTGATAGAAGAACTAGAAGGTGTATCTTGCAATGGCAGTAGTGATGGATTATTGGATGTAGTGATAACAGGACTATTTCCTCCTTTTACTTATACATTCAGAGGAGAATCCAATGGGACTGGATTTTTCGATAATTTAACAGCTACAGATGGTGTTCCAGATACTGTTTACATTGAAGATGCAACTGGTTGTATTTCAAGACATCCAGTTACTATTTCTACACCCAATCCTTTATTTTTAGAATTTATTGATATCACTGAAATACTATGTAATGGAGATTCAACTGGTGGAGCTACTGCAAATGTCCTTGGTGGCACAGAGCCATATAGTTATTCATGGCAAAGTGGTAGCATGACGAGTATAGTTACAGATTTAGGACCAGGAGTTGAATTTATAACAGTGACGGATGCGAATAATTGTTCTATTATTTCAGATATAGAATTTGATGAACCTACTGCGATTTCAGCAACTAGTTTAAGTTCCGATGTTTCTTGTTTTGGGGGTATGGATGGCGAAGGAGCGATCAATCCTTCAGGAGGGACAGTTAACGACGTTTCGGATTATACATTTGATTGGGGAGATCCATTAAATCAAACAGGATTGTCAGCTGACAGCTTATTTGCAGGGACTTATAACGTTACCGTTTCTGATCTTAATTCATGTACACTTGTCGTTGAAGTAATAATTGAAGAACCAATTGAAATCGAAACCTCAGTTGAAGGTTCAGATGTCTTGTGCTTTAACTCAGAGAATGGAACAGGTACAGTTACTGTTATTGGAGACAACCCTCCTTTCGATTTTGAGTGGGATAATGGTGAATTGACCAACCCTGCAGTATCATTGAGTCCAGGTCAACATTTTGTTACTGTCACAGATGCTAATAATTGCACAACCGTTGATAGTGTAATTATTGGAGCGCCAGATTCAATAGTCGTGGACTTTGTTGTTGATTCTGTTACTTGTTTTGGTGGCTTTGATGGAACAATCTCCTGGACAGTTTCAGGTGGTGTAGATCCTATTGTTGCTACTTTGAATGATATCGTATTTCTTTCCCCTATTACTGATCTACAAGCAGGTGAATATTGTCTTGTATTCACTGATGCTAATAATTGTGAACTCGAAGTTTGTGTAGATGTTTTTGAAGCTGCTCAGATAGAAATTGATAGCGAAGAAACAGAAGAATCCTGTTTTAATGCCACTGATGCTTCAATAGACATCACTGTAATAAATGGCGCAGGTCCTTTTTCATACAGTTGGGTAGGTCCAGGTTTATTTACTGCTAATACGGAAGATATTATAAATGTAGACAGTGGAATATACGATCTTACAGTAACTGATTCAGATGGTTGTTCTGCAACAGCTACGTATGAATTAATTGAACCTGAAGAGATCGTTATAACAAACGAAGTTTTTAATATTCAATGTAAAGGTGATAATACAGGTTTTATAAATCTGACTATTGTAGGTGGCACAGAACCTTACGAATTTGAATGGATAGGTCCTGATGGATTTACTAGTGATCAAGAGGATATAGTGGACTTATTTGCAGGTACTTACACTATAATTTTAACAGATGCACAAAATTGTATTGTGCAAGTAGATTATGAAATTTTGGAACCTGATTCAGGAGTAAATGCTAATATATCTGATAATGATGAAGTGTGTTTTGGAGCTGTAAATGGTATTGCAAGTGTAAGTCCTTCTGGAGGAACTTTACCTTATGACATAACATGGAGTAACGATAGTAAATTTACAAATATCAATGGTCTAGCTCCTGGATGGTATTATGTGACAATTGTTGATGGATCATCCTGTTCTACAGTAGATTCAGTCGAAATTATTGAAAGAGCACAAATTTCAGTTGAAACAGAATCATTTACTTCTACATGTTTTGAATCTTTTGATGGATCAGCTATTGTAACAGAAATAAATGTTGGAAATGTTGCTCAAAACTTAGATGATTATACCTACTTATGGACATCGTCTCCTAATCAATTTGATATAGAGGCAGTTGATTTAAAAGGGGGACAAGATCTACAAGTTATAGTAACTGATGAATTGGGATGTTCAGCTGTCACTCAAGTTGAAGTGCCAACACCTGAACCTGTAAGTGCCGATCTTGTTTTAGTAGATTCTATAAATTGTGCTTTAGGAAATGATGGTATAATTGTAATAGAAGGAACTGGTGGAAATGGAGGGTATTCTTACCAATGGGGGCAAGGTACTAATTTTCAAGAGGGTCCTGATGCGAAAAATTTAAGAAGTGGAAATTACAATGTAACGATTACAGACATGAGTGGCTGTACTGGAGTTGAGCAATTTAGTATTGACGATCCATTTCCTATTACTTTAAATTTCAGAGTTTTTGATGTGCTCTGTTTTGGTGAGGAAAGTGGCGAAATTGAACTCATTGCAAATGGTGGTACTCAGCCGTACGATTTAAATTGGTCTACAGGAGAAAGTGCTGATGAGATAACAGACTTAGAAATCGGTACATATCATATTACAGTAACAGATGCGAAAGATTGTGAAGTGATTGATTCAGTTGTCGTAAGTCAACCAGAAGAGCCTTTGTCATTTAATATTTCTACACTTGATGTAGATTGTGATGGTGGACAGAATGGATCTATTTTGATTGATGCTTTTGGTGGGGCTGGTAATTATATATATAGTTTGGATAACTTTATATTTAATGCTTCTGTTGAACAAATCGGATTAAGAGAAGGAATGTATAATGTATATGTGAAAGATGCAAATGGATGCCTTGACAGTATAAACGATGTGCAAATATTTAGTCCTGCTCCTTTAGAGTTAGATCTAGGTCCTGATGTTTTCTTGAACTTTGGTGAAACTTATCAATTTGATCCAATGATCAATAATTTTCAAGCGCCTTTAACTTTTAAATGGGAGTCACCTGATCTAGATCTATTAACATGTGATGATTGCATCAATCCGTTTTTTGATGCACAAAAACAAGCGTCCTACAGATTGGTCGTTCAGGATGCTCGAAATTGTATCGTTGATGATTTTATCAATTTATTTATTGAGAATAGTGATGCAATATTTGTTCCTACTGGCTTTACGCCAAATGGGGATTTCAATAATGATTTGTTATCGGTATTTGGAATTGAAGGGGTAAAAGTTAATGCATTTAGAGTATATGACCGATGGGGCGAGGTATTATTTGAGGATACAGATTTCGAAGTGAATGACACTTCCAGAGGGTGGGATGGAACCTTCAAAGGCAAAGAAATGATGCCTGGTGTTTATACTTGGGTTATTGAAGCAGAATTCACTAATGGGTTTAAAGATGTTTATTCAGGAAACACAACATTGATAAAATAATGGCAAAACATACATTCATCATATTGTCTTTTCTCGTTTGCGCTATCGTAGGTAAAGCCCAAGATGCTATTTATTCGCAGTTTTACAATACGAATGTAATTTTAAATCCTGCAATGACTGGCGTGTTTGATGGCCAACAACGTTTTGCTTTAAATTATAGAGATCAATGGAGTAATATTCATAGATCCAAATCTTACAAAACCTTAAGTGCTCAATTTGACTCGAAGATTAACATTAAGAATAATGATTTCTTAACGTATGGAATCAACTTTACTCGAGATGAATCTGGAACTTCTTCTTACATTCAGCAAAGTGGCCATTTAAATATTGCTTACATTAAACAACTCGGTCTGAATGCGTATTCTGATGTTGATCATTATCTTGTAGGAGGATTCAATGTAGGAGCAGGTCAGAATTCAGTAGACGTTTCGAATCTATGGTTCGGAAGTCAATTTGATACGAATAATGGAGCTGTTGATTTCTCTAGACCAAGTAATGAAGAATTGATTAATATGAATGGAAATTCTCCTCTATTTGGAGATTTTGGCTTCGGATTAATGTATTATGCTCTTTTTAGTGAGCGAAACAACCTTTATATAGGGGCAGCTGCAAGGCATATTAATCGACCTCAGATTTCATTAACTGAATTTGGAGATGTTCGATTGGAACGATTGATTACGCTTCATGGAGGTGGGGAAATTCTTCTCAATAGAGAACTAAGTATCATGCCGAATTTCGTCTCTTATTTTCAAAGTCCTTCTAGAATGTTTATGCCAGGATTTCAAATGAGATATAAAGACAGTGATTGGAGAGAAGTTGCTTTACGTGCTGGAATGTGGACACGTATTGTACGAGGTGAACCGCAAGTGTTGGTAAACGATGCACTTATATTCAGTGCCGTCTTTGAATACGAGGCATGGTTGTTCGGAGTCTCTTATGATATCACAACTTCAAGTCTAGACCTGGCTAATAGTGGGAGAGGAGCTTTTGAATTCTCGCTGCAATATGTGAATAGAGATACGCGATATAGACGTCCTATTACCTGTCCTAAATTTTAAAACCTAACAACCTTATCCATATGGTTTGTTATTCCTAAGTGTTCAATGAAATACGATGAACACCAGGCATGTATTCTTTTTGCAATAAAGACTTGAGGAATTCGTAATGATTTCTATTTTCAACAAAATTCAAATCTTTTAAATCCAAAATCAAAACAGGGTAAGACAAGACATTCCTGAAATATTCAAAGTATGAATTCTGTACTTGACTTAAGTATTCTTTTGAAATGTTGGCCTCATATGGTCTTCCTCTTTTTTCAATGTTCTGTTTCAACACTTCCACATCTCTGTGAAAATAAACAACCAAATCTGGTTGTTTGAAATTCGAATTTAAAACCTGAAATATTTTATGAAATAATTTATACTCTTCTTCTGATAAGTTTTTACGAGCAAACAATAATGTCTTTAAAAAGAAATAATCCCCCAGCACAAAATCATCAAACATATTCCGAACAGACAAAATACTGCTCATTTGTTTGTGCCGTTCTGTCATGAAAAACAATTCTACAGTAAAAGCAAATTTTTCTGGATTCTCATAAAACATAGGCAGAAATGGGTTGTCATCAAATTCTTCCAAGATCAATGTGCAATTATATTCTTCTTGCATCATTTCACAAAAAGTAGTTTTACCGGAACCTATATTTCCTTCTATACATATATAGTTATAAGGTATCTTATTCGACATTAAGACTTCAACTGTTTTACTTCACTTTTATCATTACAAGATGCCAAAAGCTCTTGTATTGTTTTACCTAATAAAGGGTGCGTCCACTTATTTTTCATGTCAAGAAGCGGTATTAAAATAAACCGTCTTGCGTGCATGTATTCATGCGGTATTTTTAATGTAGGACTATAAATCACTTTTTTATCGTAATATATAATATCAATATCTATGATTCTTGGGCCCCATTTATCCTTTCTTTCACGTCCCATTTGGTTTTCTACGTTTTGACAAAATCTCAAAACTGAATAAGGACTTCTTTTCGTTTCAACCAACACCAATTGATTATAAAAATCCTGTTGATTCGTATTCCCCCATGCTGCTGTCTGATATACTGCACTTTTATCTACAATCTGGAATGTCTCTTTTAATGCTTTAATCGCTATCTGTAGTGCTTGTAATCGATCACCCTTATTGGAACCTAATTGTAAACAAACCATAGAATCAGTATTTCATAAAGCTATTGCTCATAGGAATGCATATCTTTTTTTTGGGTTGAACCCAAATATACAGTTGTCTTACAGATAAGCCTACACAATACATATTTTATTTTATCATAATATTATAAATTGAGTTGATTTTGCGTTATAGCTGAGTTAATTCAGGCAATTCATAGGGTAAAATTTTGAAATCATTTATATTTTTTATGATATTGCATCTTCACAATTCAAAAACCACAATAATCTAATATGAAAAAGAAATTATTTTTTCCTTTACTTCTGCTATTTCCTATTCTTTCGTTTGCCCAAGATGCGCAAGAGTCGGTTGGATTAGATCAAAAAATTGATGAATTATTTGGTGCAGCAACGGGATGGTTTGTGAGTTTTATATTTTATGAAATACCATTTTCTGAAGATATAAAAGTATACTGGGTGTTATTTCCGCTAATTCTAGGAGCGATATATTTCACTTTTTACTTTAAGGGAATTAATTTCACTGGGTTTTTTACGTCTATTAATATTGTCCGTGGAAAATATGATGATATAGACGACCATACATCAATGGTGGCTGCAGGAGATTCTACTCCTGGAGGCGATATTTCTGAGACCATTGCTGTAGAGAAGGAGGGAGAAGTGTCTCACTTTCAAGCCTTAACTGCTGCACTTTCTGCTACAGTGGGACTGGGGAATATTGCTGGTGTTGCGATTGCAGTTTCTATTGGTGGTGCAGGAGCGACGTTTTGGATGATTATTGCTGGATTCCTTGGAATGGCAAGTAAGTTTGTAGAGTGCACATTGGGTGTGAAATATCGAGATGTAGATGAGAATGGAGTCGTTTTTGGCGGACCTATGTATTATCTTAAGAAAGGATTGAAGGCAGCTGGTATGGAAGGTTTTGGAAAAGTGCTTGCTGTTATATTTGCCATATTTGTTATTGGAGGTTCATTTGGTGGCGGTAATATGTTCCAAGTGAATCAAGCTTTTCAATTAGTAGAAAATATAACTGGTGGTGAAACATCTTTTTTACATGGAAAAGGATGGTTGTTTGGCCTTGTTATGGCGATTGGTGTAGGAGTTGTGATTATTGGAGGAATCAAGTCTATTGCTAAAGTTACCGATAAGATCGTTCCATTTATGGTTCTTATATATGTCGTAGCATCTTTATTCGTCATCTTTACCAATTTCAATTTGATAGGAAGCGCCTTTGGTCAAATTATAGGAGGAGCTTTTAGTCCTGAAGGAGTTGCTGGTGGTGTAATTGGCGTATTGGTGCAGGGATTCCGTCGAGCAGCCTTTTCAAACGAGGCCGGTATTGGTTCGGCATCAATAGCGCACTCTGCTGTGAAAACAAAGTATGCGGCAAGTGAGGGGATGGTTGCTTTACTCGAGCCTTTTATTGATACAGTAGTCGTATGTACAATGACAGCTTTAGTTTTAATTATTACAGGATTTGTAGATCCATTAAATCCTCCTAGCAGTGATGCTCAAGCTATTTTATTAACATCAAGCGCATTTGAGTCTTCTATTTCTTGGTTCCCATACGTTTTAACGCTAGCAGTAGTTTTATTTGCTTTTAGTACAATGATCAGTTGGTCTTATTACGGATATCAAGGATGGTCTTTTCTTTTTGGTCGAACAAGAACGGCAGAAATTACCTACAAAGTAATTTTCTGTATTTTCGTTATCGTGGGTGCTGCGGCAAGTCTAGGTTCTGTAATTGGTTTCTCTGACGCCATGATTTTTGCCATGATGGTGCCGAATATGATTGGTTTGGTTATTCTAGCTCCTAAGGTAAAAGAAGAATTGGCAAAATACATGTCAGCCATACGAGCTAATAGATAATGCAGAAATAATATAAATTAAGAGCCCTTTTTGCGTATGTAATTAGGGCTTTTTTTATTTGATTTTTGGGCTTTAAGCCCAAAACCACTCCACATTTATTATCACGTTCTTGGATATATATAAAAAAAATTAATTTAACGAAAACTTGACACTATGAAATATGTTTTTAGCTTTGCATCAAAACTCAACCTACACTTAATTTTATGCGTCAATACCACTCGCTTCTTGACCATATATTGAAGAATGGAACTAAAAAAGGGGACCGTACCGGTACAGGGACCATCAGTACATTCGGGTATCAAATGCGCTTCGATCTTAGCGAAGGTTTCCCCATGGTTACCACCAAAAAATTACATTTAAAATCCATTATTTATGAGCTGCTGTGGTTTATAAAAGGAGATACCAATGTAAAGTATTTACAAGATAACGGCGTGCGTATATGGAATGAGTGGGCTGATGAAAATGGTGATCTTGGTCCTGTGTATGGCAAACAGTGGAGAAGTTGGAGGAAACCTGACGGAGGCACGGTAGATCAACTTATGCGTGCAATCGATCTTATCAAAAACAACCCCAATAGTAGACGGATTATTATCAATGCATGGAATGCTGGTGAACTGGAAGAGATGGCCTTGACACCATGTCATTGCTTATTTCAGTTTTATGTGGCCGACGGGAAATTGTCTTGTCAGCTTTACCAACGGTCTGCGGATACATTTCTTGGCGTGCCTTTCAATATTGCTTCTTATGCCTTGTTTACCATGATGATAGCACAAGTGTGCGACCTGGAAGTAGGTGAGTTTGTACATTCATTCGGTGATGTACATTTATACCTTGATCACTTAGAACAAGCAAAGCTACAGTTATCAAGAGATATAAGACCTTTGCCCACTATGAAAATTAATCCCGAAGTTAAAGATATTACGGCCTTTAAGTTCGAAGATTTTGAATTATTGAATTATGATCCACATCCGCATATAAAGGCAAAAGTCTCTGTATGAGTTTGATGGGTAAATTTGCTATTTAGAAAACGTCTAAATAGTATGATAGTAGCTTAAAAATATTGGTAATACTTATATGTGTGCCTATTTTTGCAGATAAATTGTGATCTGTCACAAAAAAGTAAATTTTTAGTGACTGCTGATTAAACATTAAACGTCGATTTTTTGACTATGAATAATACATGTATTTCATCCATTTTGAAGTCGTTGTTCCTCCTGATTTTTATGGTGGGATTCACTTCAACTTCCTTTGCTCAAGAAGGAAATCCTGACGAAGGGAAAACCCTTTTCCGTAACTACTGTGCGACATGTCACTCCAAAGACATGAAGAAAAACCTCACAGGTCCAGCACTAGGAGGTGTTCAAGAAAGATGGTCAGATTGGCCTCTTGAAGATTTGTATGCATGGATAAGAAACTCGCCAGCATTGATTGCAAGTGGGCACCCTAAGGCAAATGAAGTGTACGAACAGTACAATAAAGTTGCAATGACAGCATTTCCAAACTTGACGGATGAGAATATAGCATCTTTGTTATCTTACATTGATTTGGTTGTCGCTGGTGTTCCTGGTGATGGAGGTCCAAAAGACCCTGATGGTCCTGTGGTAGAAAAGAAAGGTGTTAGCAAATGGATTTATGCTGGTCTTCTAGGGTTTTTAGCAATGCTTGCATTGGTTTTAGCGCGCGTAATAGGAAACTTAAATGTAATTGCTGCGAAAAAAGAAAACCCAGACGCTTTAATTGAACGTAAGTCGATTCTTGATATTTTGACCAGTAAAGGTCTTATAGGATTTGTATTATTTGCCTTGATCATCTTGGGCGGATACACAACAGTAAATAATGCAGTTAGTCTTGGAAGACAACAGGGCTATGCTCCTGAGCAACCGATAAAATTCTCGCATGCAACACACGCAGGATTGAATAAAATTGATTGTCAATATTGTCACGATGGGGCAAGACGTTCAAAGCATTCCGTTATTCCAGCGACTAATACCTGTATGAATTGTCACCGTGCTATTAATTATGGAAGTGAGCATGGTACTGCAGAAATTACGAAAATTTATGCTTCTGTAGGATTCGATCCGATCAATAATAAATACATCGAGAATTACGATGACATGCCAGAAAGTGAAGTAGAAGCATTGTACAAGTCTTGGATGGTAAAAGCAAATAAAGAGTTTAATGAAAAATTCGCTGATGCAGATGAAGATGACTTGAACGATTTAGCAAATGATCAATGGAAAGAGCTTGTTGATAAGTTGACGAATAGAGAGAAAAAAACAGTAAAAGGGCCAATAGAATGGGTTCGTATCCACAATTTGCCCGACCATGTTTACTTTAATCACGCACAACACGTAAGCGTAGGAAAAGTAGAATGTCAAACGTGTCACGGTGCTGTAGAAGAAATGGAAGTTGTTCAACAAATGTCGCCATTATCAATGGGGTGGTGTATCAATTGTCACAGACAAACAGAAGTGAATTTCGAAGAAGAAGGATATTATAGCGCGTATGAAGATTATCACAAAGAATTGAAAGCAGGTGATCGATTGAAAGTGACTGTGGAAGATATAGGTGGACTTGAATGTCAAAAGTGCCACTACTAAGAAAAACGAATTATACTAATTGCGATAATATATAACTTAATATAATGAAAGGAAAAAATCAAGGTGTTTGGATAGGAGAGAAAGATCTCACGAACGACCCATCCTTTATTGAAATTTCCCAGCAAGAGTTTGCTTCTTTGCCTGAGATATTAGGAAACGAAGAAGCTGTTGAACAAGTTGAAGGAAATCGAAGAGATTTTCTTAAAATGCTCGGATTCGGAGTTGGGGCTGCCGCAATGGCTGCAAGTTGTGATATTCCTATTAAGCGAGCGATACCGTATACGGTAAAACCAGATACTATCGTTCCAGGAGTTGCAACATATTATGCTTCTACGTATACCAACGGAAGCGAGTGTGAATCCATACTTGTAAAAACAAGAGAAGGAAGACCAATCAAAATCGAAGGAAATGATTTAATTGGTTATGGAGGAACTTCTGCTCGCGCTCAAGCATCTGTATTAAGTTTATATGATACAGCACGTTACAAGAATCCTATGATGAATGGTGGAGATTCTACATGGGCAGAAATAGATAAAAAGGCAATAGAAGTACTTGCATCATCTAACTCTGTTGTTCTCGTAACACCATCTATTTTCAGTCCATCTTTACAAAAAGCAATAGACGCTTTTACTTCAAAATACAATGCTAAGCATGTGCAATACGATACCGTATCACACTCAGCATTACTCGATGCAACAGAAAAAGCTTTTGGCCTACGAGCCTTTCCAAATTATCATTTCGATAAAGCGGATGTCATTGTAAGTTTCGATGCAGACTTCCTAGGTAACTGGGGAGATTCCAATAAAAACAGTGTAGATTTTATTTCGAAAAGAAAAATCAAAACGGTTTCTGGAGCTAAAATGAACAGATTATATCAAGTCGAGACGCATATGTCTTTAACTGGATCCAATGCAGACAATAGAGTATTAGTTAAACCTTCTGAGCAAGGTGCTGCTATTGTTGCTTTATACAATGCTGTTACAGGTTCAAGCTTGCCTGGAGGTGCTTTGAATGCAAAAGCTAAAAAAGCTGTTTCGTTAATGGCAGATGACCTTAAAAAAGCTTCCGGGAAATCGCTTGTAGTGTGTGGAACGAATAATGAAGCTGAGCAAATGTTGGTACTAGCGATCAATAATGCTCTAGGAAACATAGGAAATACGATGGATATGTCGGATGCTTTGATGACGTTCAAAGGAGACGATAAAGCCATGATGCAATTAATGAATCAGATGAATTCCGGTTCAGTTGATACAATCGTACTAATGGATGTAAATCCAGCTTATGATTTCTCAGCTGGCGGAAAATTTTCTGCTGCATTAGGAAAAGTGAAAAATAAGTTAGCGATTGCGTATTCAAATAATGAATCTGTAGATGGTGCTATGATTACGGCACCTTCAAGTCATTATCTTGAGTCATGGGGAGATGCACAGCCAAATCCGAGCAAATACATGCTTCAACAGCCTGCTATCAATACAATTTTTGATACTCGACAGGATGCAGAAACACTTTTAACTTGGGCAGGTGTTGATTATGGTGGAGACATCATGAATTTTGTGTCAAATGTTTTTGCTGAAAATGCTTTTCAAAATCAGTCTTCGAGTAGTAACCTGAAGCGGTATTGGGAAACAGCATTACACGATGGTTTTGTTTCTGTAAACACAACAAGTGGAGCTTCAGGATTTTCAGGTTCTGCTAGTGCTTCAGGAATTACTAAGCCAGTGGGAGGAGACGGCATAGAACTTAAGATCTTCGAAGGCGCTTTAGGAAATGGTGCGAATACGAATAACCCTTGGTTAATGGAAATGCCTGATCCTATTACTAGAACTTCTTGGGGAAATTACTTGGCTATTCCTGTAGAATTTGACGGGTTCCGAAAAATGATTTCAATGAACGGATTGAAAGATGGGGATCTTGTAAATGTAACAGTGAATGGTGATAAAATTACTGTTCCAGTAGTGCAACAGTTTGGTCAAGCACCGGGAACTGCGGCCTTAGCATTAGGATATGGACGTACTGTAGCAGGAGCTTGTGCACAAGGTGTAGGAGTTGATATGAATCCATTTGTTGGAATGGATGCAAGTGGAAATAGAAGTTATTCTGTTTCCAATATCGAAATCAGTAAGAAAGTAGGTAAAGAAAAAGATTATTCTTCTGTTCAGTATCACCACACTTATGGTGTAACCGATACAGATAAAGCAACAGGAAAAGAGATAAATGCAGATGAAGCAGCATTGGTGACATTCGATTATGGAATGGGCGTACAAGGCTACCAAGGTGCATTAAAGAATCGTTCTGTGATGTATTATTCATCTTTAGAAGAACTAGGAGAAAGTGTTGCTGAATTGAAAAAGAGAAGAGAACACGCTCAGCATTTAAATGATGCACAGATCTATGGTGGTCACGATTACAAATATAATAATGGGCATCACTGGGGAATGCATGTTGACTTGACTTCATGTACTGGTTGTTCAGCTTGTACGGTTGCTTGTATGGCGGAGAATAATGTTCCAGTTGTAGGAAAAACAGAAGTTGCAAGACACCATGAAATGACATGGTTGAGAATCGACCGATATTACTATGGAGAATTGGAAAACCCGAACACTGTATATCAGCCGATGATGTGTCAACACTGTGATAATGCTCCTTGTGAGAATGTATGTCCAGTGAATGCCACCAATCACTCTTCAGAAGGATTGAACCAAATGACTTACAATAGATGTGTAGGGACAAGATATTGTGCTAATAACTGCCCATATAAAGTAAGAAGATTCAACTGGTTGGATTATACAACAGCAGATATTTTCCCTGGTAATCAACCTACATTAAATGGTGAAAATACGCCATTTGGTGCGGACAACTTAACTAGAATGGTATTGAATCCTGATGTAACAGTGCGTTCAAGAGGGGTAATAGAGAAGTGTAGTTTCTGTGTACAAAGAATTCAGTCAGGAAAATTAACAGCAAAACTAGAAGGACGTAAATTGCGAGACAGCGATGTGAAGACTGCTTGTCAAACAGCTTGTCCTACTGGCGCTATCACTTTCGGTGATATGAACAATAAAGGTGGAAACTTAGATTCTAAGTTAAAGAATCCGTTAAACTTTATCGTATTAGAAGAAGTCAACGTACGTTCTTCTGTTCAATATCAGATGAGAGTAAATAACCGTAACGAAAAACTTGACGCTTAAATAACCTTAAGATTAAAATAATATGAGTGCACCTGTTTCAGCAATTAGGGAGCCATTAATAACCGGCAGTAAAACGTATCATCAGATCACTGAGGATTTAGTCTCTCCTACGGAGAAGGCTCCAGGTCTTAGTTGGATCATTGCGTTTTCTGTAGCTGCAGCGTTAGCTACATTCGGAGTTTTCTGTATCGCTTGGACCATCTGGTTCGGAATTGGATCATGGCATTTGAACAGAACCATAGGATGGGGATGGGATATTACCAACTTCGTATGGTGGATCGGAATTGGTCACGCGGGTACCTTGATCTCTGCGATTCTTTTATTATTCAGACAGAAATGGAGAACGGGAGTAAACAGAGCGGCAGAAGCGATGACGATATTTGCCGTTTTATGTGCGGCACTCTTCCCAGGAATACACGTAGGTCGTGCATGGGTAGTATTCTACTTCTTCCCTTATCCGAATACAAGAGGACCACTATGGCCTAATTTTAACTCTCCTTTATTATGGGATTTATTTGCAATATCTACTTATTTTACCGTTTCTTTATTGTTCTGGTACACAGGGTTAGTGCCTGATTTCGCGACAGTAAGAGATAGAGCAAGAGGGATCAGAAAGAAAATTTATCATTTCTTATCATTTGGATGGAATGGATCTGCGAAACACTGGCAAAGATGGGAGTCTATTTCTCTTGTTTTGGCAGGACTAGCAACTCCGTTGGTACTTTCCGTACACACCATTGTAAGTTTTGATTTCGCGACTTCCGTTATACCAGGATGGCACACAACAATCTTTCCACCATATTTCGTAGCTGGAGCGATCTTCTCAGGATTTGCGATGGTATTGACCTTAATGTTGATTACAAGAAAGATTTTGAAATTAGAAGATTATATCACGTTGGCTCATATTGAGTCAATGAATAAAGTCATTCTAGTAACTGGGACTATTGTAGGTGTAGCTTATTTAACGGAGTTGTTTATTGCGTGGTATTCAGGTTATGTATATGAGCAATTTGCATTCTTTAATAGAGCACTAGGACCTTATTGGTGGTCTTATTTTGGAATGATGTTCTGTAATGTAATATCTCCACAGTTTTTCTGGAGTAGGAAAATTCGAAGAAATATTGTGTGGACGTTCTTCTTATCAATAGTTGTAAACATAGGAATGTGGTTTGAGCGATTTGTGATCATTGCAACTACATTAGCAAGAGATTATTTACCATCAAGCTGGTCTTTCTATAAGCCTTCATGGGTAGAGATCGGTATATTCACAGGTACGATAGGTATTTTCTTTGTATTGTATTTATTGTTTGTAAGAGTTGCACCAGTGGTAGCAATTGCGGAAGTGAAAAGTATTTTAAAGTCTTCAGGTGACCAATATAGTGGAGCAAATGCACACCATCATCATGAAGAAGCAGTTTCAACTGATAACCATTAATTAAACAAAAATGGCAAAAGCGACAAAAGACGTAATATACGGACTTTACAATGATGAAGAAGTTCTAATGAAGGCTGTAAAAGTAGCCAATGAGAAGCATCTTGAAATCATGGAAGTTTTTACTCCTTTCCCAGTTCACGGATTGGATCCATTATTGGGATTTGAAGAATCAAGATTACACATAGGTGGTTTTATCTATGGTAGTTTGGGTACGATGACAGCATTCTTAGGAATGACATGGATATTTACAAAAGACTGGCCAGTAATATTTGGTGGAAAACCATATTGGGCAGTTCCTTCTTTTATTCCTATTACTTTCGAGCTTACTGTATTGTTTGCAGCAATAGGAATGGTTGTAACTTTCTATATTGTAAATGGAATGGGGCCTGGCATTAAATTACCTATACTAGATAATAGAATCACAGACGATAAATTTTGTATTGCATTTGATAAAGCACATATAGACGCGTCTGTAGCTGAATCATTTTTGAAAGAAACTGGAGCTGAAGAAGTAAGCTCTAAAATTATATAAGTCTAAGAATCATTAATTGATGAGAAATAAAAATAACCACATTCTTTTCTTAGCAGCAATCTTTTTCAGTTTGCTTGTAAGTTCTTGCCAACAGGCAAAGGACAATACAACAGGAAGCGAATTTATGCCTGATATGGCGCACTCTATAGCATATGAAGCCAATACGTATGCTTACTACTACAATAACACGTGGGGTACAAGAGAGGAGTACTACAATTATGCAAAGCCAGGAGAACCAGTAAAAGGGACAGTAGCTAGAGGGGCAGCGGGGTTAAACGGAAGTGCGAGTGATATGGATCGTATGATGAGTTTCGAAGGGGAACTATCAAATGCCGGTATTTCGATTCCAGTGAATGGAAGTGTTCCTTATCCTTATCCAGATACAGATGAAGGAAGATTACAAGCAGCAGCAGAATTAGTAAATAATCCATTTCCTATAGAAGATGCTAAAATGAAAGGCATTAAAGAATTGTATGAAATTCATTGTGGCATTTGTCATGGGGAAAAAGCTGATGGAGCTGGTTATTTAGTTCGTGACGATGGGAAGTATCCTGCTCAACCAGCTAATTTATTGTTGGATGAATACATCAATCTAAGTAATGGTCAATACTACCATGCAATTGTATATGGAAAGAATTTGATGGGAGGATATGCTGATAAACTATCTTACGAAGAAAGATGGCAGGTTATACATTATATCAGGTCGTTGCAAGCAAAAGAAAAGAAGCTAGCGTATAATGAGGAAGAAAATACATTAAATGAAGGCGCTACGCCAGGTAAATATGCGAGTTCATTAAGTGCGCAATTTACAGAGCAATTGGCTGCTAAAAAGATGAAAATGATGGAATCTTCAAGTCATACTGCTCACGGAGATGAGCATGGACATGATGCACATGGCGATTCTCATGACCACCATGGAGATGACCACAATCATGATGCTGGTCATGGAGATGATCATGATCATGATGGAAATGCGCACAATCATGATGACCACGATGATCATGATGGAGACCACGATCATTAATTAACACTGACTAAATTTAAAGAATAGTAAAAATGGATAATACGTATAAAATACCAGCACGACAAACAATGCTCCTAGGAGTAGGAATGTTGATTGGAGTATTGTGCTTAGTATTAACATATGTAGGTGATGATGATCTACATACACGCTTTTGGTCTAATATTCTTCACAATTCTGTATTTTTTACAGGTATTGCATTGATGGCTTTATTCTTTTTATCAGCTTCCATAACTGCTTGGGCAGGATGGTATACTGTGTTTAAAAGAGTGTGGGAGTCCATGAGTCAATTTTTAATTGTTGGATTTGGCTTGATGTTGATTCTTGGTTTGGGAGTGTATTTTGGATGGCATCATTTGTATCACTGGGCAGATGAAGCAACTCGTGAAACAGATGTCATCATACAAGGGAAGGCAGGATTCTTGAATGCAAATATGTATGTAATATTTGGTGGAATCATAGTTGCTGTATGGTACTTCTTTGCAAACAGAATGCGTGCGATTTCATTGGATGAAGATAAAAATGGTGGCGATTCAAATTTTTCACATCATAGAAGATTAAGAACTTATGCTGCGATTTTCTTACCGATAGCAGGATTTACAAGTGCGGCAATGGTATGGTTATGGATCATGTCAGTAGATTCACACTGGTACAGCACACTTTTCGCTTGGTATACAGGGGCAAGTTGGTTCGTCTCCATGATGGCATTGACTATCATGATAATTTCCTACATGAAAGGAAGAGGATATTTCGAAAATGTAACAACGGAACACTTACATGATTTAGGTAAATTGCTTTTTGCATTTAGTATTTTCTGGACCTATTTATGGTTCTCTCAGTACATGTTGATATGGTATGGAAATGTAGGTGAAGAAACCATCTATTTCAAAGAACGAATTGATCATTATCCTGTTTTATTTTATGGGAACTTGATTATAAATTTCATTTTGCCATTCTTTATTTTGATGAGAAATGACAACAAGAAAAAATATGGAACATTGCTTTTTACTGCAGGTGCTGTATTTTTCGGACACTGGTGGGACTTCTTTTTGATGTTAAAACCAGGAATCTTGCATACAGCTCATGAAGTTGGAGGTCATGGTCATGGAGGAGATTCAGGACATGGTACAGATCATGGTGCTGATATGGCAGGACATGGTGCAGAACACGCAGGTGATATGGCACATGGAGCTTCTGAATTTTTAATGGGTTTTAATTTTCCAGGATTTTTAGAATTTGGAACAATGATTGGATTTTTATCCTTGTTTTTGTTCTTTTTCTGGAGAACACTTTCTTCGGCTCAATTGAATCCTGAGAAGGATCCATTCTTAGAAGAAAGTTTACACCATCACGCTTAACAGTTTATCGAATAAGATATAAATAATAAAAATGACAACATTAATAATCTTTTTGATCCTTCTTATTCTGGTTGTAATTACGATTCAGATTTCGAAAGTTACTGAATTATCCAGTAAAATCAGAGGAGAAGAACAATCGAGACTCCAAGCCAATAATCGTACGGCGGTTTGGTTGGTTTTATTTATGGTTGCTTTCTTAGTTCTTACTGTAGCATCTTCTATCTATTATAAAGATTATATGCTAGGATATGGACCTCTTAAAGCTGCCTCTGAACACGGAGCTTTGATTGATGGAGTATTCAACCTAACGCTTGTCTTTACTGGAATTGTATTTATCATTACGCAAATCCTATTATTCTGGTATGCTTATAAATACAGAGAAAAAATAGGGAGAAAAGCATTGTTCTTTTCGCATGATAATACACTAGAATATGTGTGGACTGGTGTTCCAGCATTGATTATGACCATCTTAGTTGTGAAAGGTCTAGTTGTATGGAACGATGTTATGGCGGATGTACCTGTTGATGAAGAAGTAATAGAAATTGAAGCGACTGGCTGGCAATTTGGTTGGGATATTCGTTATCCTGGTTATGATAATTTGTTAGGAGAGCGAAACTATGAAGATATCGTTTTGGGTGTAAACCCTCTCGGACAAGTGTGGACAGATAAAAAGAATCACGATGATTTTATTGCAGATGAAATTGTTCTTCCTGTAAATAAAAAAGTTCGTGTGCGTATTACAGCAAAAGATGTCTTACACAACTTCTATTTACCTCACTTCAGAGTGAAAATGGATGCTGTCCCTGGTTTACCGTCTTATTTTGTTTTTACACCAACAGTAACTACCGAAGAATTCAAAGAAAGATTATATGGTCGTCCAGAATGGGATGCACCTTACGATCCTGCAGATCCTAGTATAGGAACAAAAGCAGAAAATTTTAATTACGAATTAGCTTGCGCAGAGCTTTGTGGAAAAGGACATTATAGTATGCGTAAAATCGTAAAAATAGTTTCTGAAGAAGAATATGAAGAATGGCTATCCAATCAAAAGTCGTATTACTTAAGTAATATAAGAAATACGGCAAATGATCCAAACAAAGACGCGCTTTTGGATGTTGAGATTAATAGCCAGAGAAGAGCATTTTTTAAAGAATTCAATCAAGCTATGGAAAGTGACGATTCGTCTGTTTCCTTAAGGCTAAAGAATATAAATTTTGATACTGGTTCAGCTAATCTAACTGCTAATTCTCGATATGAACTGGATAACCTTGTACAGATCATGACAGACAATCCTGAAATTGATGTACAAATAGAAGGGTATACAGACAATATTGGAGATCCATCTGCAAATCAAGCTTTATCAAATTCTCGTGCAGAATCTGTGATGGAGTACTTGACTTCACATGGAATTGATGCTAAAAAACTTACGGCTGTAGGTTTTGGGGCAGATAATCCTGTGGCCTCTAATGATACACAAGAGGGAAAAGCGGAGAATAGAAGAATTGAGTTTAAAATTTCTAAAAAGTAAACACGTAAGCAATGGCTGAATTGTTAAATTACGACGAAGACACACTTGTAAAAGAGCAAGGTTATGACGACCATTTTCATGATCATCATCATGGAGATCGTTTCAAATCTGGATTTATAGGACACTATATATTCAGTATGGATCATAAAATGATTGCAAAACAATTCCTTATAACAGGGATGTTTTGGGCATTAATAGGGGCAGCTATGTCTATTATTTTCAGAATGCAACTAGGTTTTCCTGAAGAGAGTATGACTTGGATAAAACCATTACTTGGTAAGTGGATTGTAGTAGATCCAGCAACAGGAATAGGTTCATTAGCTCCTGAATTTTATTATGCATTGGTTACCATGCACGGTACAATACTCGTATTCTTTGTATTGACAGCGGGATTAAGTGGTACGTTCAGTAACTTGCTCATTCCATTACAACTAGGCGCAAGAGATATGGCATCGCCTTTTATGAATATGCTGTCTTACTGGTTCTTCTTTTTGGCAGGAGCTGTAATGTTTTATAGTTTATTCGTTTCAACAGGTCCATTTGCTGGAGGTTGGACTGCCTATCCACCATTAAGTGCTTTGCCACAAGCTTCTGATGGATCTGGGCCTGGTATGACACTATGGTTATTGAGTTTGACTCTTTTTGTCGTTTCTGTTCTACTAGGTGGTATAAATTATATAACCACGGTTCTTAATTTAAGAACAAAAGGTATGAGTTTATGGAGAATGCCATTGACTATATGGGCATTTTTTGTAACTGCGATTTTAGGATTGCTTTCATTCCCTGTATTGGTATCAGGATTTTTGATGCTGATGTGTGATAGAGGGCTTGGAACATCTTTCTTTTTAAGTGAAATTTTTGTAAACGGAGAAGCTTTACCAAATGTAGGTGGTTCTCCAATATTATATCAGCATTTATTCTGGTTCTTAGGACACCCTGAGGTATATATCATTATATTACCTGCCATGGGGCTTGTCTCTGAAGTATTATCGGTTCATGCGAGAAAGCCTATATTCGGATACAAAGCGATGGTATACTCGATCATGGCCATAGGATTTTTATCATTCATCGTATGGGCACACCACATGTTTATGTCGGGTGTAAACCCAATGATTTCTAATTTCTTCGTTGTATTTACGTTGATTATTGCTGTTCCTTCGGCTGTAAAAGTCTTCAACTGGATTACCACTTTGTATGGAGGTAATATCCGCTTGAATACACCAATGTTATTTTCTATTGGTTTTGTTTCAATGTTTATTTCTGGAGGTTTAACAGGAATCTTCCTAGGAAACTCTGCTATTGATATTCAAATGCATGATACATATTTTGTGGTTGCTCACTTCCATATCGTAATGGGTGTTGCAGCATTTTTCGGAATGTTCGCAGGAATTTATCATTGGTTCCCTAAAATGTATGGACGATTTATGAACGAAACGCTTGGTAAGATTCACTTTTGGGGTACAATGATTGGTGCTTATGCAGTATTCTGGCCAATGCACTACATTGGAATGGCAGGAGTACCTAGACGTTACTATAGATTCGATTCTTTCGATGCTTTCAAAGACTTCACGTTAATGAATCAATTTATAACAATTGCTGCAATCGTTGTATTTGCAGTTCAAGTATTGTTTGTTGTGAATTTCTTCTATAGTATATGGTACGGAAGAAAAATGAAGACTAAAAATCCATGGGGAGCTACAACACTTGAATGGACAACAGATATTGAACCTGGTCATGGTAACTGGGAAGGAAATATACCATCTGTTCACAGATGGGCTTATGATTATGGAAAAGATGGACATGAGTTTATACCTCAATATGTCCCACTACAAGAAGGAGAAACGGATAGTCATTAATGAAAGATAGAGTTGCAACATATAATACTTCAGAAGCTAACTCGGTAAAAGTTAGTAAGTGGGAGGATTTCAAGGTTTTAGTTAAGTTTAGACTTAATATTACCGTTGTATTATCATCAGTGCTTGCTTATTTGATAGTAGCACAAGGATCTTTTAATTGGTTACAATTAGCACTTTTGACATTAGGTGGATTCCTAGTTACAGGAAGCGCAAATGCGTTGAACCAAGTACTAGAAAAAGAGTATGACTCCTTGATGGAACGCACTAAGAATAGACCGATCCCTACAGGAAGGATGACGATTTCAGAGGCGGTTTTATACGCAGGAATTATGGCGTTGTTTGGGATTACGATTCTAGCAATGTTCAATCCTTTATCAGCTTTTTTAGGTACAGCTGCTTTGGTATCTTATGCATTCGTTTATACACCTTTTAAACGTTTTTCACCTGTAGCGGTATGGATAGGAGCAATTCCTGGGGCATTGCCTGTGTTGATCGGAACAACTGCGTTCCAAGGTGAAATAACTACGATCGCTATCCTTTTATTTGCAGTGCAGTTCTTTTGGCAACTTCCACATTTTTGGGCAATTGGATGGATGTCGTATGATGATTATAAAAGAGCAGGTTATAAGTTACTTCCTGTAAAGGATCAGGTAAGAGACAGTAGAATAGGCTTGTCCTCATTTGTATGGACACTTCCATTACTTATTCTTTGTTCAATTGCATTTATTACAGCTGAAATAGGCGTCATTTCTTTTGTTCTTATTTCTATCGTTAATTTATGGTATGCTTCAAAAGGTTGGACCTTGTATAAGAATGGAGATACGGATTCTGCTAAGAAATTGATGTATGCCTCTTTTGCTTACTTACCGGTTGTATTGATTTTATTCATCATTGGATCAAATGGCATATAAATGAGAACATTTGTGGTAGACAATAAAGATCAATATCAACCAGGTAGAATCAATCCTCAAAAATTTGGATTGTGGATATCTATGGCATCTCTATTTATGATGTTTGCAGCTTTTACTAGTGCTTACATCGTTCGAAATGCTGCGGGTAATTGGCTAGAGTTTGCTATCCCATCCATATTTAATATCAGTACTATCGTTATTATTTTGAGTAGTGTTACTATACAGGTATCTTATACTGCCTATAAGAATGGTAAAGAATTTTTGTACAAAAGTATGCTTGTAGCAACTTTCGTACTTGGTATTTCATTTCTTGCGTTACAAAGTATAGGATGGGATACATTATTTAATAGAGGAGTTGATTTTAAAATTAATCCTTCTTCTTCTTTTTTCTATTTGATAAATTGGGTACATGCAGCGCATATCATTGGTGGCTTGGCTACATTGATCGTTGCGATGATACACGCTTTTACGCTGAAATTTGAAGTCAAGGAGTACAGAAAAGAACGATTTTCTTTGGTTGTGCAGTTTTGGCACTTCCTTGGTATACTATGGATATACTTATTTTTATTTTTAACATTTGTTCGATAAACTAAACTATAATATAAATGGCTACAGATACAGCAATTCAGCATGGTGTTGAAGCGATTCCAGGGGAAGAATGGAAAGGTGGAAAAAGGCCTTTTAAAGCTTCTTATGGAAAGTTAATGATGTGGTATTTCTTACTGTCTGATGCTTTTACATTCAGCGGTTTCTTAATTGCATACGGTGCATTAAGAATTAGTTCACCTACTTGGCCTGTTCCAGACTTTGTTTTCCAAACATTTCCAGGTGGATTTTCAGGGTTACCTCTTATTTTCGTAACCGTTATGTCATTCTTGTTGATTGTATCTTCTGTTACAATGGTACGTGCTGTGCAAGAAGGGGCTAGAGAAAATAGAAAAGGTGTGGTGTTTTGGATGATCCTTACTATTATAGGTGGTATCGGTTTCTTGAGCTGTCAAGCATGGGAATGGACGAATCTTATCGGTCATGAACACATGTCCGTAACTACAAATCCGTTTGGAACCCATACAGAGAGTGGTATCTATCTTATGGATGATCATGGTGATCCATATGCTCCTGGTGCAGAAAAAGAAACTTTCGAAGCTGGTGAAAGTTACCTCATCCACAAGCACAATGGAGAATTCGTTCAAAGAGAATATCAAGTAACGAGTGGTGAAGATTCAGGCGTTGTAAAAAAACAAGAATTCGGTCCTAAAGCTTTTGGTGCCTTGTTTTTCTTTATTACAGGTTTTCACGGATTTCACGTATTTTCTGGTGTTGTCTTCTTAATCATCATCATGCTAAATGCAGCTAGTGGTGTCTATGTAGAACGAAAAAATGGATATGAAATGGTAGAGAAAATAGGACTCTACTGGCACTTTGTCGACCTTGTATGGGTATTTGTATTCCTAGTATTTTATTTACTTTAATTCCTAACACACACTAAACAATATTAAAATGGCTCACGAAGATCATTCAAAAGCGATAAGACAAGTATACGTAGGTTTAGGTATTCTTGCAGTTATAACACTAATCGAAGTAGGAGTGTCCTTATTTGGTAAAGGGCATATTATGGACGGGATGCAAAATATAAGATGGGTAGTTTATGTGGCTGCATTGTTGATTATTGTATTGTCACTATACAAAGCTAAATTTATTATTTATGAATTTATGCACATGCGATATGAAGTTCCAGGATTGGTACGTTCTGTACTTTTACCTGTCCTTCTATTAGTGTGGGCAATTATTGCATTCTTTCTTGAAGGCGATTATTGGAAGACTAAAAGAGATAAGGTAGAAGAGCGAAACGAACTGGGTGTAAAAGATATGGGATCCAAAGAAATGGGTGCTATTGATTATAAATGGACAAAAGAAGATTTACAGTAATCTTTCTTATTTTAAGAAATAGAAAAGTGTTTATTACGGGTAGTAGTAAGCACTTTTTTTTAAGGGGCTTTCGCCCAAATTTACCAAAATTTGACACAAGCGTTAATCAATTTACTTTGTGTCTTGTTTTATAAATAAAATATACAGTTGAAGTATTTCAAGCCCATATTAGTCGTTACCTTGATTTTTATTTTTCCTGCAGTAAGTTATTTGTACTTACGTTCTGGTTTCCAATATAGAAAAGATGCGCTTGAGGAATTGAAAGAAATGAAGGATCTTGCTTTAGAGCAAAAAGAATTTTTGCTGTCCAAGGATTCTACATTTTTTGATGCTGAGGATAAGATTGTAAATCTATACTTAAAAATGGAAAATGAGCAAGATGAAAAAGATCTACAGTTTCTTGGCGAAAGTATGAAAAATAGATCTGATCTTGCTATTACCGCTTTGTATTCTAATCTAAATCTAGCTAGTTTTTCAGATACTATTTATTCTAAAACAATCCAACGGTTTCCTCTTTCTGCTCAGACAGCTTTTTTCGACTCGGAAGAGCGTCTTATACTTACAAAGGAGAATAAGATTCGTAAAACCTACGGTCGATCTGTTGACCAATTTAAAAAAGCATACGAACATACGGTTATTTTGTTACCTGTAGAGAAAAAAGATAAAATCACTTTAATAAGAGAAGATGAAAAATAATTCATTGAATCCTAGACCGGAACTAGAGAAAAAGTTAAAACCATGGGCTTGGGCTTTAACTGTCGTAATTATTGGTGTAGTTGTTTCTATGCGTTATATCAAACTCCCTGTAGATGGACCATTACATTTTCTTCCACCATTTCATAGTGCCGTAAATGCTATAGCAGGAGTATTTCTTCTACTAGCCTTATACTTTATAAAAAAGAAAAACATAAGTGCCCATAGAAATATGATTATGATTGCAATGGGATTGAGCCTTGTCTTTTTATTGTCTTATGTGGCATATCATACAACAAGTGAACCCACAACATACTGTAAGGAAGGTATTTCAAAGACCATTTATTTCTTTTTATTGATCACGCATGTCCTAAGTGCTGCCATTATTTTTCCTTTTATTTTGTTTACCTTTATACGAGGATATGCACATTTAGTAGAAAAGCATAAAAGAATGGCTAGGTGGGTATTTCCTATTTGGCTATATGTTTGTTTTACAGGACCAATCTGTTATTTAATGTTGGCTCCGTGCTATTAAAAAAATGTATGAGACGTAGTTTATTTATTGCATTAATCTGTTTAGTTGTTTGTGTTAGTTTGCCTTTAGGTGATTTACTCGCACAATGTCCTATGTGTAGAATGTCAGCTGAATCCAATTTATCCAATGGGGGTAGTGCTGCAAAAGGATTAAATAACGGTATCTTATATATTTTTGCTTTTCCTTATTTACTAGTTAGTATATTAGGTTTTCTGTGGTGGAGAAATAATAAGAAGACAAAAGAATTGGAACAGCAATAATCGATTTATATAGAACATATATCCGTTTTGATCAGCTTATTGGATCACTTTCAAAAAAATGTATTGAGAATCTAACGATTTCTTGAATGCTATTTTTATAATACAAAATATAATGAAAAACCCATTAATATCCCCTAAGGACCTGATCACCTCCATACAAGATGAAGATGTAATCATTTTGGACGTAAGTCCCTCTTCTAATAAATCGATGCTTATTGCAAAATACCCAGACTCAATGATTCCAGGTAGTTTTATCGTTGATTTAAAATCCGAATTAAGTTTTCCTTCTGCGCCATTTCCAAATACTTTTCCCAGTAAAGTTCAGCTTGATGCATTTGTAAAATCAATCGGACTGTCAAGAAACTCAAAAGTAATTGTGTATGACAATCTAGGAATTTACACAGCAGCAAGAGCATGGTGGATTTTGAAAACGATAGGAGTAGAGACAGTACAAGTATTGAATGGCGGACTTTCAGAATGGGTTGAAGAAGGTGGGGAAGTGATATCTAGAACTTCAAGAACACGTCCCGGAAATGGATCTTTTACATGTAGTATTGATCACAAATCGATTAAATCATATGATGACATTCAAAGAAATTTGAGTGCACCTAGCTTTAAAATAATTGATGCGCGTTCAGAAGGACGATTTTCTGGAACTAGTCCTGAACCAAGGATACACCTTAAAAGTGGATCTATTGATGGATCATCAAATATACCTTTCAAAATGGTATTAGATAACGGTAAATTAAAATCATCAAAAGCCTTAGAATCTATATTTAAATCTTATACTTCCGATGAAGAATTGGTTTTTTCCTGTGGATCAGGATTAACAGCCTGTATTGTGCATTTAGCTGCTTCTACCATAAGAGAAAATAAAATGAGTATATACGATGGATCTTGGACTGAATGGGCTGAGCGATCAAAGTTATTTGTAGATTAATGCCGAATTATTCAATAGACAATCTTTTACTGGCATAAACTATGTTAAAATCAACGCTTCGTTGGCGTTTTTAGATAAACCATTGCAATGCTATGTTCAATCTTTCAAATCGCCTGATTTTATAGTATTTTCAACCCACATAACAGAGCTCTAATGCATATTTTGGTTTAAACAAAGTCCGAAATAACATTATTTATCTTGATATATTCTATTTTTTTTGTTATCTGATTAGGCATAAAAAAAACCCACTCTTTTAAAAGAGCAGGTTTTTATGTTTTATTTACTAAGTGTTATTAAGCGATAAACTTAAGGTATACCCAGTACCAGAATAACACTACACCAGCAAGCCAAGCTAAGTAAGATACCCAAGATACGATCGATACGATAATACCAGGTGCTACGAAAGCAAGAATAACAGATGTAATTGAAAGTAATAGACCTACAATTAATCCTATAATTGCATATCTCAATACAGTAGCAGGATCACTCCAGTCAATTGCCATAAGTTTCTTAGTAACAAACTTTACAACTTTGTTTTTTTGCTTTTTAAACCAATTACCAACTTTTGTGAATACGTTTTGCTGATCATTGGTTACAGTAAGCGAAGAATTTTCAGTTTCTAAAGCAACAGAATTTACAGCGTGTGCCTCAAAAGTGAAAGTTAACAGTAATGTGAAAATAAGTAGTAACTGAATTTTCATAAATAATGGTTTTAAGTTAAAAAAATTAGTCAAGCTCTTTAGCTTTTGTAATTGAAAATGAGCTTTTTAAGTGTTACACTCGTTTTAATTACTCTTAAAATTAAAAATTATTTTCATATGTTGATGAATTGTCGCTAATATTTGACAAAAAACTTATCAATAATTGAACAATTTTAAGTTTGTAATGAATAGTAAAATCTAGCTATAAAGCCTATTGAACTTTCGTTCAATGTAGTTAATAAATGGATGTAATTTCAATCCACTTCCAGTAATTTCTTTGCACAGTTCTTCTGCCTCCATTGTATGCCCTTTACTGTGAATATTAGTTCTTAACCATGAAAGTAATTCACTAGAGTCACCATTTGATAATTTTTCTTCTAGTCTGTAGATATCCTGTTTGGCTTGCTCATAAAATTGAGCAGCATAAAAGCTTCCAAGTGAATAGGTAGGAAAATACCCAAAACTTCCATGCGACCAATGAATATCCTGTAGAATTCCGGTTAAATCATCTTTTGGGCGTAGACCCAAATAATCATCATATGCATCATTCCAATACTCTTTCAATTCTGACACTTCAATAGAGCCTTCTATTAATTTCTTTTCGATTTCATATCGGATCATTACATGAAAATGATAATGCAATTCATCACTTTCAGTTCGTATCAAATTCGGTTCGATATTGTTTATGGCTTTCATAAAGTCGTGAAGTGAAACATCAGCTAACTGATTTGGAAATCGATCCTTAAGTAACGGAAATTGATATTCCCAAAAGGCAAAATCCCTAGCCACATTGTTTTCCCATAAACGAGATTGAGATTCATGAATACCTAAACTCATATAAGAGCCTGATGGTAGACCATATTCAGAAATAGGCAACCCTTGCTCATACAAAGCATGACCTCCTTCATGTATAGAAGACCATAGCATATCTGAAAAATCATGTTCATTTACACGAGTTGTTACACGAACATCTTGAGGAGAAAAACTTGTGGTAAATGGATGTGTACTTTTATCTTGCCTACCCATTGTAAAATCATATCCTATTGCCTCTAGTACCTCCAAGCCGTATGCCCATTGTTTTTCTTCATCATAGGACTGTGTCAAAAATGAATCATCTACTTTTTCGTAAGATGTACATTTTTTAATCAGCGGCAGCAATTCATTCTTCACATCTTTAAAGATGACATCTAATTTTTGAACGGTCATACCTGGTTCATAGATATCCAGTAAATTGTCATAAGGATGGTCAGCATCTCCCAATAATCTTGCTTCTTCTCGTTTTAAAATGACCAATTCCTCTAAGGCTGGACGATATGCTTGCCAGTCGTTCTTTTTTCGAGCATCTAACCATGCATGAAAAGCTTTCGATGTGAGCATCGATCGTTTGATTACAAATTCTTCATCGAAATTTGTAGCTTTTTTATATTCTTTCAAGGTTAACTGTACGTTGTTTTTCTCTTTGTTAGTGAGAGTAGGGTCTTCAACTAAGTCTTTTAGGCTTTCGCCAAAAGAAGGTTTTGTCAACATTTCGTGGACGATACTTGAAAGCGTAGCAACTTGCTGAGACCTGAAAGCAGCGCTTCCAGAAGGCAGATTCACTTCTTTGTCCCATGAAAGAACAGCAATAGAGTGTCCTATGTCTGCAATCTTAGACATGTAAGCTTTGTATGCTTTATAATCCATTATTATTTTTTTCTGAAAAATGAAAGGAAAAAACTAATCCAACCCACAATAAAAAATATACCACCAATGGGAGTAATTGCACCTAGCCAAGAATGTCTTGTCCCTATAAGTGTATGAGATAAAGATAGTGTGTATAGACTACCTGAAAAAATAAATATACCAAGAAGGAAAAAACGATACGTCCATTTTAATCCTTTTCGATCATGCTGAGCATAAATTGCAGCTGTCACCAAAATTGCAATGGCATGATAAAACTGATATTGGACTCCTATCTTCCATATTTCCAAATCTGTTACCGAAAGATAGTTCTGTAGTAAATGTGCACCTAATGCACCAAACATTACGGCTATTCCTGCTAAAAAAGCCCCTACTTGGATCATGCGATTTAATCGAGCTTCCATTCTATTGTTTTTTGATTGTTTTCTTTTAAATATACATTAGTTTTAGAAAAATGTCTACACCCAAAAAATTTATTCCCGGCAAGCGGAGAAGGATGAGTTGCCTCTAAAACAAGGTGTTTATCTAGATCAATATATGCTTTTTTCTTTTGGGCGAAAGCCCCCCACAATAGAAAAACTTTATGTTTCATATGATCACTAATCGCTCTTAAGACATCGTCTGTAAATTCTTGCCAACCCATATTTTTATGACTTCCTGGGCTTTTATGCTCCACAGTCATCATTGCATTCAACAATAACACTCCATTTTTTGCCCAAGTTGTAAGATCTCCTGAAAAAGGATATGCAATGTCTTGATCTGCCATTAACTCCTTAAATATTCTACGCAACGAAGGAGGGATTTTAACTCCGACAGGAACTGAAAAGGATAGCCCCATAGCTTGTCCAGGTTGATGATAAGGATCTTGGCCTAGAATAACGGCTTTTAACTGATCAGGAGGACATAATTCGAAAGC
>JAHDGD010000204.1 GCA_020627825.1 Saprospiraceae bacterium | reverse complement strand
GATTTCAACTTCTTTTTCAAAATAACAGTTTCTGGAAGAAGCCAAACTTTCAATTCTGTAATAGCCTCCACATTGTAGTTCAAATACGTTCATAGTTTGTTTCTCTATTAGTGTAATGAACCCTTCATTTCGTTCCACTTTTTTACTAATAATTTTAAAATATATCGTAAAAAATTGATAATGAGTATTTTATAGCTAGTTGAAATATTGAGTTATATTAAAAATAATTTTAATATAATGGTGTTTCTTTAATACCCTCTAGTCTTGATTTATCAATTCTCATAACTTTTTAATTCATAAATGCACAACATAACCCAACAACTTAATCATGTACAAGAGGAAATTCTACCACTTTAGTGACTGTATAAAAATCCAATAAAAATGGAATGAATTTTGTGCTTGAAAATCTTGTTGAAAAGTAACTTGTCTGCAAAAGAAACAGCGCAACTAAGGAAAACAAAATCAGCCGCCTATATGAATGTATCGCTGGCAACATATCAAATACCACCGTTGATTGAACGATAGTAATTTATTGCAAACTGCTGGAATAGTACACGGTATGATTTTATCCTTTATCCTTTATTCGCGTTAAATTAGTTCAATGCAACTGTTCACATTATCAAATTTTTAGTTATAACTAGAATTGAAATTCAATTTCTTCATAACTTGATATCCCAAAATAGCCCAAGGCATTATTGTCGAAATTGCCCTTTGGATTAAAAGGTGTTGTGCCTCCAAAACCTTGATTGAGCACTGCTTGTAACTCAATAAAATAATCATAAGTGCTTTTATCTATACTGATCAATTGAAATCGTGCCGTGTCTCCAAAAAATACAGGAGCCATCAAAGGCCTTACAAATAGTTCTCCATCCAATTGATTGTCGCTATAAAATGCGTATGGCCCCACAATGGTGTCGTTTACAAAAGTTCTCAAACGATAAAAGTTATCTTGGTTTTCATTATCAAACCACCGGTAAAAAGATTGAATAAAAGGATCTCCACCTTGAAAAAATGGAGGACGTAAAATCGTATCAATTCCCAATAATGGTACTTTGAAAGGTGCTGTAGTTTCAGCGGTATACGAAATACCATCGACAATTACTTCAAGTTCATAAATTTCACCTTCTATTAAATTAATAGGTGATAAACTATAACTCCCTTCACTGTTTACTGGAATGTTGACTTCATCACCAGCTTCATTTTTTAATGTGATCTCTGCATCTGTTACCTGATTCGGTGCAGCTTGTTCGTAAAAATCGTTTGTTAGGGTTACATTGATAGAAATAGAAGATGTATTTATATCAGCTAGGGCTTCTACAACTACTCTAGGATCCGTGTTGTCAAGTTCCAGATCTATTACGTCTTCACAAGATGCAAGCATCATCAATCCCATTCCCCAAATAGCTATATCATATATGTATCTCATTTTTGTTCTCATTTATATTTTAAAATCTAAAATTCCATGTAATGGATGGAATCGTTCCAAACAATGCAAGTCTTGTTGCCTCAGTCTGACCAGCATCGTTTTCATCAAATGTTATAGTAAATGCATTCTTTCGATTGTACGCATTGTAGACAGACACATTTAAATCGCTATAAAACTTCTTACTGTCTTTCATGATCCAAGTAAATCCGAGGTCCAATCGATGATAATCAGGTAATCGATCTGCATTTCTTTCGGTGTATAAATTGACTAATGTGCCGTCAATAAAATATTTTCCTGCTGGAAATGTAACTGCATCTCCTGTATAATATACCCAACTTCCAGAAAAATTGATTTTTGGAGTTAGTTCATAAATTGCAACGATTGATAAGTCATGTGTACGATCTTGTCTTGCTGAATACCAATCCCCGTTATTGATTTCATCTGCTCGATTGCGGACTCTGCTTAATGTATATGAAACCCAACCCGTTAATTTTCCTTTGGTTTTTTCAAGTAAAATTTCAGCTCCAGCTGCTCTACCTTCGCCGAAGATTAATTCTGCTTCCAGATCAGAATTTCCAAAAATTTCGGCACCATCTTCATAATCTACTGTGTTTTGTAAAGTTTTGTAATATAATTCAGTAGAGAATCGGTAGGTATTGTTGTTGAAATTTCTAAAGAAGCCAATGGCCACTTGGTCAGCAATAGTTGGAGCAACAAATGGAGATGATGGAATCCAAACATCAGTAGGGGAGCCAGAATTTGAATTTTCAAGTAGTTGAAGATATTGAAAATTTCTATTGTATGAAAACTTAATAGAACTCTTTTCATTCAATAAATACGTACTAGACAAACGAGGTTCTAATCCTGTATAGGTGTGATAGAAGTCGAATTCTTCATAAGAAGTTTCTTCAATGACGTTGTTCTCATCATCATATACTTTTTCAGTATAAGGTCCTATATTATTAAATATACTAAACCTTAGTCCATAATTCAAGGATAATCTAGAATTGATCTTCTGTTCATTACCGGCATATAAGCCAGATTCTAATGCATTTTGAAATTCAATATTGTCATCTTCTGTGTTATTGAAAACAAAGTTTACGGGCTTGAATCGATGTAAATTCGATATCCAACCAAAGCTTACTTTATTATTTGGATTGGGATAATAATTAAAATCTTGTTTTAATGTGTAGTCAAAAATGCCGGCTGAAAGATCGATTTCGATTTCTCCTGCAGATATATCGAATCCATAGTTGTAATCCGAATAAATCACAGATGTATTGACAAACAATTTTTCATTGATTGTTCTGTTCCATCGACTAGTAAAGGTTTGATTCCCCCAGTCGAAGCCAAAGTTTTCGATTCCTAGTGCATCCCGACCAAAATAACTAGAGATATAGATTCTGTCTTTATCCGTAACTTTATAATTTGCTTTTGCATTGAGATCATAGAAAAATAAGCTTGTTCCATCAAGTGCGTCCGTAAATAATCGACCAACCACATCAGCATATGTTCTTCTACCTGAAACGATAATCGATCCTTTATCTTTCACGATAGGACCTTCTATTGTGGCTCTAGATGAAATAAGACCGATTCCGCCACTAGCTTGCCATTCTCTCATGTTACCATTCTTCATTCTGATATCCATTACAGAAGAAGCTCGACCACCATATTGCGCAGGGATTCCACCTTTATATAATTTTACATCTTTTAATGCATCCGAATTGAAAACAGAAAAGAAGCCAAGTAGGTGAGAGGCATTATAAACAGGTGCTTCATCAAGAAGCACAAGATTCTGATCCGTTGCACCTCCTCTTACAAAAAATCCACTACCACCTTCTGAATTACTGGCAACACCAGGCAACAATTGAAGTGTTTTAAAAACATCTTTTTCACCGAGTAAAACGGGAATTTTGGTAGACTTCGCAACATCTAAGGTAACAACCGAAACTTCAGTGTTTCTTATATTTTCATCTTCTTCAGCATCCGCAGTAACAACGATTTCATCTAGTTGATTTGCTTCTGTGTCAATTTCAACATCGAGTGTGATGTTTTTATCTAAGATTACTTGTTCGGTTTTCGACTGATAGCCTATATAAGAATAGATGATGTCGTACGTTCCAGCAGGTAAGGTTAACGAATAGAACCCATAAAGATTGGTGTTCGCTCCTATAGTTGTCCCTTTAACTGCGACAGTAGCATATAAAAGTTCTTCACCAGTTGAAGCATCTTTTAAGTACCCACTAAGCGTATATTCTTCTTGAGCATGTAATTGAATAAAAGAACATGCAACAAGAAAAATGAAGAAAATTTTTCTCATAAAATTTAATTTGTTAGTCAAAACTACGTTGAATGTTATCGAAGAATGAAAAGATTCGACGAAGAGCTCACTTGCATTGCCATACATACAAGAACACCTAGTTTATTTAAAAGTTTTGACAAAGAGGATTGATTTTCATGTAAGATGAATTGCGGGAGTAACATGAAGTGCTTGTCACGACTGAAAGGAGTGATGAGGCGAATGCCGAACACGGAATACTTCGACCCTGTGTTGAAGCCTTTTGGCGAAGACACAGGGTCCCGCCCAAAAAAAAGCCAACCACATGATGTAGTTGGCCATGAATTTTAAATCTTTACTTCATTTAATCAAGTACTGGAATTCGTAAAACTTGACCAGGGTAAATTTTATTTGGATCGGAAAGTAAGGGTTGATTAGCCTCGAATATTTCCATATATTTCATTGCATTCCCATAATGTGCTTTGGCAATTTTGGATAGCGTATCGCCACTTTTTACCGTGTAAAAAGTAGAACTTGGCACTTGTTCTTCGACAGTTAATTGATCATTCACTGCTGCAATTCCGTCCACATTTCCTAGTGCTAATATCACTTTTTCTTTTTCAGCTTGATTATTGGCAGAACCGTAAATGGCTACTACATCATCGTCTAGTTCGATTTTAAGATCTTCTATTTCGTAGCCAACATTTTCAACAATATTTTCTAGCAACTGGATTTTTCTTGCATGTGCTTCTTCGGCTTTAGCATTTTCAAGTTCTTCATTTTTAAAGACTTTCGTACCTGCCTTTTTAAAAAAATCAAATATTCCCATGTTTAAAGAGTTGGGGCAAAATAGGCTATATATTTTGCCAGTTTACAAATGTTCGTTTAGAGACTCAAGATAGTCACTTTTGTTAACAAAAAGGAAAGCAAAAAGGATAAAAATGGAATATATGTAAAAGTGCGTATGTATAGCTATTTCGCTATCAAGGAATTAATGTAGAATATATTTTTATGGGTGCGTTTAATTTAAGCTATGAAAAATAGCCATATTAATGTAATAAAAGACTTATATTTGCGGAGTTTTTTTAAAACGTACTATATAATTTAATAATTTAAAACATAATGCAAGGAAAAGGTTTAATTAGATTTTTCGCTATCCTTTTGGCAATTGTATGTTTGTTTCAGTATTTTTTGATGTGGAAGACGGATCGCATCGAGACTAAAGCTGAAGAATATGCCAAGACGGAAGCAGTAGGAGAAGCTGGGACAGCTGCCTATAACCAATCCGTAAGAGATGCTAAAGCAAAGTATTTAGATAACATCTCGCAAGACACTGTTTTTAGTATTCCATTGATCGCACAGTACACGTACAATGACTTGAAAAAGGCGACATTGAACTTGGGACTAGATCTTAAGGGTGGAATGAGCGCGGCGCTAGACGTTGATCTAAGAGAGATGATCAGACGATTCGCCAATAACAGTCAAGATGAAACTTTCCGTCAAGCATTAGATAAAGCCGATGAATTAAAGGCTAGTTCGCAAAGTGATTACGTTACGTTATTCGCTGATGCATATCAGAGTTTATCGAATGGTAGAAAATTATCTACGCTATTCACAGTAAACTCAACCATGAGAGAAGAAATAAATGGAGAATCAACAGATGCCGAGGTTGTTGCTGTATTGAGAAATAAAGCTGACGAAACGGTGAAGTTGACATTCGAAATGTTAAAAGAACGTATTGATGAGTTAGGTGTTGTTCAACCGAATGTAACACTTGATGCCAATAGAGACTTGATCTTGGTAGAAATGCCAGGTATCGATAATCCACAACGAGCAAGAGAATTTCTTGAATCAAGCGCCAAGCTTGAATTTTGGGAAACGTATCGAATTACGGACCCAGGAATCAGCAACATGTTTGTACAAGCTGATCGTATAGTCGCATTAAACGGTTTAGCTGGTGGTGCAAAACAATCAACAACAGTTACATACGAGTATGATTATGATCCGAATACTGCAGAGAAGATAGATTCCACAGCCGTAGAAAATGTGAGTTCTACTGAAAATGGATTGTTTTCTGTATTGGATTTCAATAGTCCTCAAGCTATACGGTATACGTCGTCAGCTCTAGGATTTGCTGATTACAAAGGGGTTGCAAAATTGGATTCTATCTTTTCGAATCCTGATGTAAAGGATGCATTACCAAGCGACATGACCTTAGTGTGGTCAAGAGAACCACAACGTATACAGATTACAGACGAAGACTTTATTACAAAATACATTTTGTATGGAATAAAGAAAGATAACCCGGATGCGAAAGCACCTCTTGAAGGTGATGTCGTAACAGGTGCAAGTGCAAG
>JAHDGD010000203.1 GCA_020627825.1 Saprospiraceae bacterium | reverse complement strand
GCAGGACTTTAGTCGTCCTGCACCCCAAAAAACCAATTGAAAACAATTATCTTGAATACCGTTAAGGTATCGTATTATGTCAAATTTTTGTTTTCTTTCCAACCCACCCTCGACTGATGTCGAGGTTCACTCATTTTGAATGGACATTTAGTCCATTCAATCCTTACGGACCATTTTGCCAACCCACCCTCAACTGATGTTGAGGTTCACTCATTTTGAATGGACATTTAGTCCATTCAATCCTTACGGACCATTCGTTCACCCGCAAAAAACCAATTGAAAACAATTATCTTGACTAGCTCATCAGCTAGTTACATTTTCAGTTTTCTAAAAGCAGGACGTAAACGCCCTGCTACCCCAAAAAACCAATTGAAAACAATTATCTTGAATACCTTATGGTAAATTTATCGTGTCAATACATATTCATTTTCCCTTATTCTCGACTCTTCATAGCCGCCTTCTACAATCGTTTTAAATATGTTTTGCTAACACTTTTGCTAGCTTTTTCTTTTCATCCTAAAACAAACCTATTAAAGAAGTACTTTTTTAACTTTAGGCTTTTTTAGTGTTTGTATGTTTATAATTGTCATACATCTCTAAGACTTTGAAAGAAATGAACACCCACATATTTTGTTAAAAAAAAATTGAACGAAAGTCAATTTTTTTCATAAATCATTGATCTTCAAAGTTTAAAAATCAAATATTTTTTTTTGGCTAAATTAAAATCAGTATTCATTTGTCAGCAATGTGGACATTCTACTTCAAAGTGGCTGGGTCAATGCCCTTCATGTAAAGAATGGAATACCCTACACGAAGAAGTAATCTCTACATCTAAAAAAGTTGTTTCTAACCCATCTTATACTCCGGGTGCTGAAAAATCTAGTCCTCTTAATTTAAAAGATGTGCAGTCTTTAACAAGAGAACGCATAATGTTAGAAGATACAGAATTAAATAGAGTTCTTGGCGGTGGAATTGTGCCAGGCTCCATCAGTTTAATTGGCGGACATCCAGGCATAGGAAAATCAACTTTATTATTACAACTTGCTCTACAAGCTCAAGGTAAAGTGTTATATGTCTCAGGTGAAGAAAGCGAACAACAAATCAAATTGCGTGCTGAAAGAATAGGGACAATTCGAGACAATTGCTTCATTTATGCTGAAACAGACACGCTTGATATTTTAAGACAAGCAAAAGCTTTACAACCACAGTTTATTGTTATCGATTCGATACAAACTATTCGAAGTCCTGGATTAGAGTCTGCGCCAGGTAGTGTAACCCAAGTAAGGGAATCAACAGCTGAATTACAGCGTTTTGCAAAACAAACCAATATCCCCATACTTGTAATAGGTCATATTAATAAAGATGGCGCAATTGCTGGACCTAAGATTTTGGAACATATTGTTGATGTTGTTTTACAATTTGAAGGCGATAGCAATTATCGATATCGAATATTGAGATCCATTAAGAACCGTTTTGGGTCTACAGATGAAATGGGCATATATGAAATGGTCAATAGCGGTTTGAGAATTGTGTCGAATCCTAGTGCCATGTTGCTTAATCAAAGTGAGCTTGTGTTAAGTGGCTCGTCAACTGCAGCTGCAATAGAAAGTGCACGTCCTATATTTATTGAAACTCAAGCACTAGTTTCGACTGCAGTTTATGGAACACCACAAAGAAGCTCTACAGGATTTGATACACGAAGGATGAATATGTTACTTGCTGTATTGGAAAAAAGAGCAGGTTTTCGTTTTGGAACAATGGATGTCTTTTTAAACATTGCAGGTGGAATAAAGATTTCTGATCCTGCTCTTGATATGTCTATTTGTGTTGCTTTAGTATCTTCACTTGAAGACTTCAATATTTCGAAAAAGATGTGTTTTTGTGGTGAAGTTGGATTATCTGGTGAAATTCGTGCAGTAAGTCGGATTGAACAACGTATACAAGAAGCAGATCGCCTTGGCTTTACAGATCTTTATGTTCCAAAACCCAACATGAAAGGTCTTGATCAATCTCGATACAACATCCGAATTCATGAAATTAGAGTTTTAGGCGAGCTATTTTCTGAACTCTTTGGTTAAAAAAATATTATCATAGGTCGCATTGAAATCTTTATTTCAAAGAATTCGTTAAATTTGTAGTGTGAAATGGTCAGCTATCTTATTAGTCTTGAATCTCTTATCGACTGTGATACCATTCGATATGTTAACTTTTAGCAGCGATTGTTGTGCTGAAAAGACAGAGCTATGTGATGTAAATTCAGATGCTGATCAAGATAAAGATTGTTGTGAAGATGGCAACTGTCAATGTTTATGTTGTCATATTTCTAGTTTTATTGTCCTTAAGGATGGGGCTTTCGCCCAAAATTCAAATGTCTTTTTTGAAACAAACTTTACGTATCAATTTTTGTATTCTCATGATACATATGAGTCTCTATTGCGTCCTCCGCTCGTATAATTTCTTTTTTATATTGGATTCCTATGCCTGATCCTCAGCGAAAAGGTAAGGTTTTTGGCTTCACGCTTTAGTTTTAAGTAAAAAGAAATGAAATATATATATATAATGATGCTCCTTTTAGGAGGAATAATGGTATCCGCACAAGAAAAACTTGACATTTGGGTAGATGGGAATTGTGCATCTTGTAAGGGGAGAATTGAAAAAGCAGCACTCCAAATTATGGGTGTAGATTCTGCACAATGGGATGTATCTTCTAAAATATTAACAATTGAAAAAACAGATCAATTCTATAAAGATGATCTTTTGACCCACCTAGCTTCCATAGGTTATGACACAAAAGCTTACAAGGGAGACCCACTAGCTACTGAGAATTACAGTTTCTGCTGTGACTACATAGAACGAAAAAAGACAGAGATAGAATCTGAATTAAATGGAACTGACAATCTTGTTACAAAAGAATTGTGGGTTGACGGGATTTGTGGAATGTGTCAAGATCGAATCAAAGAGGCAAGTGTAGGTTTTGATGAGATTTCATTTGCGTTTTGGGATATGGAGTCTAAGATGCTGCGTATCGATGTTGAAGAGGATTTTGATGTTATGGTGCTACATCATGCATTAGCCAATATAGGACATGATACCAAATTGGCTCAAGCTTCCGATGAGGCATATGATAATCTTCACGGTTGTTGTAAATATCGAGATGAAGAAGTGCAAAATATGCATACTCCAGAATCTTTTCTTAGTGGATTTAAAAATTGGGATGATTCTGCTGATCATTCCAATGATGTTCATGGCGTCATACATGAATTAACAAAAGAAGGAGAAAAATTACCTGTTATAGGTGCATCGGTTCAATGGCTAGGGACAACCATTGCGACGTCTACAGATGAACAAGGGTTTTTTAGTTTGGAGAAAATAAAAGAAACGAATTCTATTGTTGTACAGTATATAGGGAGTCAACCTGATACAATAGAAATGGGAGATCAGCACATCGTCAATATTCTGATCAAGTCAAATTTTATTTTGGATGAAATTAGTATAGCTCATAAAAGAAAATCAACTGAAATTTCTTTTTTGAATACGATGAAGATTCGACAAATTGATAAAAAAGAATTGTTAAAAGCGGCATGTTGTAGTTTATCGGAAAGTTTTGAAACAACACCTTCAGTAGATGTGTCTTTTACAGATGCAATCACAGGGACTAGAAAAATTGAATTGTTAGGGCTCGCAGGCCCAAATGTGCAAATTATGCATGAAAACATTCCCAATGTAAGGGGTCTAGCGGCTATCAATGGACTTAATCTTATTCCTGGTCCATGGGTGGAAAGCATGCAGCTTAATATAGGAAGCGGTTCTGTTATTAATGGTCCTGAAGCATTAACAGGACAGATTAATGTAGAAACTAAAAAACCTAGGGAAAGTGAGCGAGTATATATTGGTTTGTATGGCAATATGATGGAACGCTTCGAATTAAATGCAAATACAACAACCAATATAAATGAGCAATTAAGTACCGCATTTATTGTACATGCTGCGCGTCAAAATGGTGTGAGAGATCGTAATTCCGATGGTTTTTTGGACAATCCATTAAGTAATCAATTGTTTTTTGTAAATCGATGGAAGTTGAAAACAAAGAATAATTTTACAGCACAATTAGGCATTAAGTACGCTACTATTGACCGTACTTCTGGTCAATCGGAACAACTTTTAACTGATGTTCCGCCTGCAGGATTATTATGGGAAGCTAAGCAACGAACACAAAGATTGGAAGCATGGTACAAGATGGGAAGAGTTTTCGAGAATAACCCCAATCGTTCTTTTGGATTCATGTTAAATTACACGTATCACAACCAACGATCTACTTTTGGCTTAAAGCCATACAGCGGATTGCAAAATAGTGTTTATGGAAATCTTATTTTCTCTCAGTTGATAGACGGTACTTCTAATAAACTAAATTACGGGGTAAGTTATCAAATGGACATGTTTCAAGAACAGCTCAATGTAATTGGCTATACTCGAAATGAAGTTTTACCAGGTGTATTTACAGAGTATAATACAAGTTATCAGGATAAATTTGATTTTGTTTTTGGCCTACGTGCCGATTATCATAATAACTATGGGTTGCTTATAAACCCTAGATTACATGCAAAATATGCTCCTTCTGAATATCAGGCATGGAGAATTTCAGCAGGAAGAGGAATTCGAACACCTTCTATTTTTGCAGAGAATCCAGGAATATTTGTGAGCAGCAGACATATTGTTTTACAAGGTGAAACGGATACTCCATATGGATTGGGTCAAGAGATTGCTTGGAATGCAGGATTGAGTTATACGCAAGAAGTTACACTTAACGAACGGACCTTATTATTCGGTGCAGAATATTATTATACATTTTTCGAGAATAATGTGTTGATAGATTTTGATACAGATGTTCATTCTGTATTTATATATAATGCGGAAAACGGAACAAGGTCACATAGTATACAAGTTCATGCTGAATATGAAGTTTTACCAGATTTTACGTTGAAGACTGCGTATCGCTTTAATGATGTTCGAAATGAATTTATTTCAGGCACGGCATTGAAACCACTTATATCTAGGCATCGAGCTTTTCTTAATGCTTCAGTGGAATTACCAAATAGATGGATGATAGATGGTACGTTTAATGTGCAAGGCAGAAAACGAATTCCAAGTACCGCATCAAATCCAGTGGAATTTCAATTTGATAACTATTCTCCTATATTTTATGCAATCAATGGTCAAGTTAGTAAATTCTTTAAGAAAGGATTTGAAGCATATTTAGGGGTTGAAAATGCCCTAGATTTCAGACAGGAAGATGCGATCATTCAAGCAGACAATCCGTTTGGAGAGTTTTTTGACGCTTCTCTCATATGGGGACCTGTTATGGGACGAAATATATATGCTGGAGTCCGCTATCGATTATTCAATGATAAACCAATTGAAAAAGGGTGTGGATGATTTTATGTTATGTGGGAAAAATTGATACATTAAAAGGTAAAATCAATAATGAATTAAGCTTATTGACTACGTAATTTTGATTATACGAAAGGTAAAGGTCTACTTTTTGAAAAATAAAATAAGTATGAAAGAGTTCAAGAAAAATTCAAGAAAGATGACAAATGAAAATCAATGTACAGAGCATCAATGTCCGAATTGTTGGGGAGTCTCTGAATACAATGGAGAAGCTAGAGTTTTAAAATTATCAGAACAATCAAGAACCAAAGGACAGATTGGTTGGGTTATGGATTATGTTGGAAAACATTTATATGCATGATAACAAAGCTTAGGGTAATTAAAATAAATAGGAAAAGGTGCTTTTTTGATAGGAAGGCACCTTTTTTATTTTAATGGGAGTCAAGATTATTATAATGTCATTCAGGTTTGAATTTAGGGTTTTGAACAAACGTATAATCTGTTAATGTGTGAAGGAATGCTAGTAAATCATTTTTTTCTCTAGGAGAAAGATTAAGTGGATTAATAAGGTCACTTTTATTGGGATGATTCTTTCCACCTGAGTTATAATGTTCAATAACATCCATTAGGGAAGATTGAGAGCCATCATGCATATAAGGACCTGTCAATTCTATATTTCTTAAACTAGGGACTT
>JAHDGD010000202.1 GCA_020627825.1 Saprospiraceae bacterium | reverse complement strand
AACCCTTTATTTATCGACTCCACAGAATCACGTAGTACGTAACAATCATTACATAAACAGTCCATAAATCCCTCTTAAAAGCAGTTTTTAATTCACTTACTTTTTGGGCGAAAGCCCATTTAATATAGTCGTTAAAATATCAACTATAGAAGAAAAAAAAAGCTCAAACCGTTTGTTTATAAACTTCACAGAATCACGTAGTACGAAAACAAACACCTTTACAAAACTAATTCCTTCAACATACATTACTCAGGTAATCGCCATTTTACAGAACGTATAGGTGTGTTTTTAACTTTAGAAATTGCGCCATTAGTTCTTCGCTTATTGTAGATCATGGCTATTGTCATAATAATAGAGGTACCAATAATTACATACAATAAAATACCTTCTTTAAATTCTGGATTCAACACAGATTCAGGTATATCATTAAATAATAAAATAGTAATTAATCCTCTAGGAGCGATATACAGCTGAGGAATAATATTTTTCCCTATACCCACTCTTAATAATCCAAATCTTACTACATAAATAATAGCTAAACAAATGGCACTTATCCCTAATACATTGAGATCCAAAAGTGAATCAAAGGTGATGGTCATTCCGAAAATAACAAAGAACAGCGTACGCACTACAAAGGCAGTCTCCATTGTTATCACGTGCAATCCATGATAAATCTCATGCGCCGCATCATGATCAAGCCACTTCTTCAATCGTCCTCTGAAAAATACATCCATATTCGAAATAAGAAGTCCGAATATAAGGATAATCAATAATGCCGATAGATGGAATTTTTTACTCACACTATAAATCAACAACAGCACTGCTATCAATAGAAAAAGCTTGGTTGAAGTTTTGATACGTTGGAAAATAAAAATCACCATGTAACTGCTTAAAAACGCAATCAATATGGTCAATAACGTATTGATTGTAAAACCTCCAAATCCCGATCCATGTGCCTCAGCATCAGCTCCAGAACTTATCTGTCCTGTTAAGAAATAAAACAACATAATACCAAGAATATCACTAAAAGTGGATTCATAAATGTGAAATTCCTTCTTGTCTTTTTGTAAATCAACTACACTCGGGATAATGATCGCACTTGATAAAATGGAAAGAGGAGTGGCATAAATCCATGACGTCAATGTAGTCATATTTGGAATGAAATACTGAAGAACTAATGCAGTAAGCCAGGTTGAAGCTAATAAGCCAAGTAATGCTATGATTAATGACTTTGTAATAGGAATGATCTTTTCCTTTTCTAGCTTTAATTCAAGCGCAGCCTCTAGGACAATCATGATCAACCCTACAATTCCTAATGTTTCAAGCGATTGAGTAATTAAATCATTATCAACTTCAAAATATTTCAAGATCGAACCTGCGATTACTCCTAGTATAATGAGCATCAATACTGAAGGTACACTTGTTCTTTTAGATATTTCACCAAAGAAAAATGAAATAATTAAGATAATCGACACCTCTATTATGAGGTTATATGATGAAAACATTTCCATTTTATTATTTTTTTGTCAGTTCTACTTGATATCCAGCATCAACAAACTGTTTCATTAAACTTGACCGAAATCTATTATTTGCCAATGATAAATTCACTTTAAATTTATCCTTCAATTGCGTAATTTCAATATTCGACTTATGTTCCGTAAAAGGAAAATTAAAAACAATCCTTTCTACATCATTCACATTCAATTTATCCTCTCCATTAACAGGTTGACAGAAAAAACTGAGAAACATCGTTTGATCGCCTCTATACCGTTCAACAGAGCTTTCTGCAAGCTTCCGAAATGGTATGAAAATATTGTTTGATTCTGTCTGAAGTCTTATTCCCGATAACGAGATATCAGAAATCCTTCCTCTTTTTTTATCAATCATGATCAGGTCTCCAGGTTTTAATTTCATGTTATTGAATGCAAGTATTCCATTCAAAAATGAACTGAGAACCGGGTATAAAAGAATCATTGCGATCACTACAATCAATCCATGAATCACAGGATTAACCAATAAAAATGATAAGACAAGTAATACCACAAAAATCATATTGGGTATATGCAAGGTCTGAATATGTGTGAAGTGAAAAATGTACTTTTTGAACCTTCTTAACAACATATACAAAAGCCATAAGATGACCGCAATGGCGAAAAATTGCCACCATGAGAGGTAAGGATGTAGCGTTTCGTGCATATTACAATTTTTCTTTTAACAATGTATTTTCCACTTCGTCAATGATGAATGGATTGATGGTTAAATACCCGTCATACGTTCGATCCAATATCTTATATCCTCGTAGTTTTCGAATCTCTTCACTTATAAAATAATTATCCGAACTAGTCAAAGATTTCCTCAATACAGATTCTTTGATTTGACCATGGCTCAAGATGACTTTCAATATCAATTGATGTTCCATCACAACCCTTGTAAAGCTTATTGGCGGAGGACTCGTCTTTACATTCTTCTCAATATATCGTTCCCAAGCCAACATACTAACCCCTATATTATTTTTCGAACGATTCGCAATTTGAGAAGCTCGCTGCGCAAAACTTACATCTTCTTCTCCATCCAAATCACGCAATGAAGCATTATGTCGAACAAGAAGCGCATCTACAATCGTTTGCCTTGGTATACCATCCATTGAAATGATTTCGGCAAATCGACTATCAAAATCAAATAATCTGTTGATATAATCGTGCATAAAATGATTGGTACTTACAAGAAAAAACAAACGTTTGCCGTAACGATTGATTCCGTCTGTTAAATCTCTGACAACATCATACATTGTATAGTCATCAGTCTGCCATACTTCTAGGTCATCAATACAAACAACTACAGGCTTATTGATACTCTGAGTCGATAAAAAACTTAAGGTATCTCCTAGTTTATGTGTACATTGATGTTTGCGCCCGTTTAATTTTATAACTTTATTTATTCCAAGCTGTACAACTGGAAAATTCTCAATGAATTGGGGAATAAACTCCAGCACGCTAGACTTTCCACTCCCTTCCCTACCTAGGACCAACATACTTCCTTGAAAGCCTTTTCTCCACCTTTGTATAGATTCAATGATTTGATTCTCTTTCGATGGTCGTCTGATGTAAAAACTTCTTCCCAGATATCCTTTTTTAAGAAATAAGCTATTCGAATCTACGTCATGACTCTCAATGGTTCGCTCATCAATAAAACCAAAAATATCTTGTTTAAATCCTTTAAGATAAGGTGAACTCACCTTTTTTACATAAGCTTTAGATCGATCTACCCATGTCTTAAAAATACTGTTTTTATACCAGTTTTGACTTGCGAATCTACTGATATTTGTGAAATTCAATTCAGGTAAAAACTGACTATTTAAATCGTACAATTTATCTATCTGAAATTGTTCATTGATTTTCGCATTAATCCCCTTCACTTCATCTGCTAATTGTTTTTCATAGTGCTCTATTTTCTCTATTTGGGCTTTTATATTTTTAGTAATTTGTTCAGCATTAAAACTTGAAAGTGAGTCATTAATAACTAGACTATGTAACTTATTTCGAGTATTGAATAAAGTTATAATGGATGTATCGTATATGCTTTTAATATCCAAATCTGCATCATATAACTTTGGAAACAAGTGGTCTTCAGTCCAACTTTCTATTCTTTTATCAAGAGCAATTTCTTTGTAAATCAATTCACCACCATCCGCAAATATGGGAAGTGTCAATTTTTCTTTCTCGCCTTTAAAAGGTTCAAAGACTTCAGTTTCTATTTTTGCATTCTCGATCTGATCACTTCGAAAAGTAAGCGATTTAACAACGGCTTCGACTCCTTCGTCGGTTATCTCTTGAACAGGAATAGAGGCTATCGATGCCAAAGATTCTTTCATTTGCTCACGAACCAAATCCAACTTCGACATGCGTAGATCGCTGTACCCTATAAGATATGCTCTAAATTCATTAAACTTAGGAACTATATGATGTAATCTATTATGTGCTGCATGAATAGAAGCTAGTTGAGCAGATAGTTCTTTCAATTGATTTGCAACCTCGAGTGTGGGTTCTTTTTGATGAAACCATTGTGGATCAACACCACTCTGTAATGACTTAGTTTCTTCAATTAATTGAATATTTTGCTGGATAGCCTGTTGACAAATGGATCGTACGCCTTTTGAAACTGTTGCCTCTTTAGTAGAATCACCATTCTTATTTAGCGCTAATATCTGTTCTTTGGAACTCTTTAAAGAGGCATCTCGGAACAAAATACATACATCTAAAACGTCAATAGACCATCTATAAATCAAACATTCTAATGTTTCTTTTTCAGCAGCTGCAGCCGATTTCCATTCTTGCTCTTCCAGCTCTAGGCATAATGCTTGAGCTTTCTCTATAACAGATGTGCTATTTGCTTGAAATTCCGATAAGCTCAGTTCTGAATGAAGCGCAGAATGGAATTGTTGTGCCAATTGAGTAAATGAATCTAAAGTATCTTTCCACCCCATAAATGGTTGTCTATTTATCGTAAATATCGAAAAATACCACTGGCTTACAAATCCTTCATGCAATTAAATATGGATTCCTTTAGATTCTCATCTAATTGACGATATAATGAATGGGATGAACTGAAACTTTACTATTCCGTCGAAAACACACTAAGCAATTTGTTGCATGCTAGATCTCCATTCCATTGCAATTTTAGTTGCCTGTTTTCTCGTCATACGTATCATATACTTGAACTCTTTTGTCTCATATGGAAGAACCGTAATTAATTTTCCAAATGGAGAAAAAAAAGAAATTAGGTGTTTATCGAAGCCGTATGGATAAACATTAAATAGATTTTCTTTCACATCTCGTGAAAGTTTTGCGTAGTCTTTTACGACATTGGGTTTAGAATTTTGCATATCTTAAGGTTTATAATTTCACTTAATTCTATGCTCACTCTTAGTTGGTTGTGAGGTAAATATATATAGAACAAATTTATGATGCAACCCTTTTTTATAAAATTTCGATAAGTTTTTTTTGGGCTCGAGCCCAAAAAAGTAGAGAATATGAAAAAAGGATGTGTTTCAAAAGCCAAATATTAGGCATTCACAAAGTTGATTTTCGGTTAAAATAGCTGTATCTTTCTTTTTAAAATCTTACTGTGTTATGAGATTATTACTTTTTTTTGCATCGCTCTTTTTTAGTTTTTTGGGTCAAGCCCAAAAAACCTACTTCCTTGAAACAGAGCGTAATAAACAACAAGTTTTCATCGATGGAAATCAATGGGATCAATCTGCTTTTTTCACGGTCAATCCCAGCACTGGGTATCACCAAGTCATTATAAAAGAGAAAGGATATAAAAACAACTTTGATATATTAAAGGAAGGCATACATACTATTTTCTCAACAACACAAAAAATAGAAGTTGATACCATCATTCTTTCTAAAGTAAAACCCATTGATCTAAGTTTCGCTGAGGATTACGCTTTACACACCTTTGATGTCGATTATGTGAGTTATATGAAGGATGTGAATTACAATGGTAAAATAGGAGATGGGTATAAAACATCAGCAATCAAAACAAAACTGGAATCTGCAGTCAATCCTTCGGTTCGATATCTTATCAATGAATTGAATGAATATCATAATATGACAAGAGGACGATATGCCTTTTATTCTTTAGCAAATGTGCGGGAGATCGAGTTGTATGTTGTATCGTTAGAGGATGGATCTCAATTTATTGAGGCCTATGCTAATGTAGACTGGAGTATTACAAGCAAAAATACAGAAAATTTACCTCAGTATAATCACGAAGGGTTTAGTGGTAAATTCATTTTTGATTCCAATAAAAAAACCTATAATTCAGCTGTAAACGCTGCGATTCATGACGCATTATTCAGTTCCTTATTAACCTTTTTAGCCGACCAAGAATACAAACTGAGTAAGAGCTTAAGTAACTAAATCCTATATACATGAGAAGCGAAGAAGTTCTTCAAACACTTGAAAATTTAGATTTTTTCGATTACATCACCGTGAGTGGTTACGAAGTACTAAAAGTGCCTGAAGGGTATATTTTTACCAAAAAATTCAATGATCGTGTTTCATCGGTTTTTGTACCGAG
>JAHDGD010000201.1 GCA_020627825.1 Saprospiraceae bacterium | reverse complement strand
CTTTCTTTTTCTGTTCACATGAAAATAATTTGAACTACTGATTAATTGAAAGAAAGTCCTAGTTAGATAGAATAATGAATAAAGAATAAAATCAGTAGACAAAGATGCATACCTATACAAGGCTGATTTTGTTTCTTATACCATTTAAATTCTAAATTGTTGGCTATAAATTCAATTTTCAAATAAGTTAGTTCGACTTATAAAATTAAGGAATTGCCTTAGTCACTTCAATTTTGGAGTTCGAACTTTGAAAGATCTTTGATTGATCTAATGTATTAATTTGTATCGCAAGTGCATCATATTGATTTGTGACTTTATCTTGGGCTGACAAATTGCAAATGAGGATTAAAAAATAGACACATAAAAAAGTTGATTTCAGTATAATTTTGAGTTTTATTAACTTTTAATGCCATTTAAATTTTAGATGGAAGAACTTCTTTTTTCTTCTCTGGCTCTCGCAATCCATCAAACTCCATAGTTGTCCAATCTTTGTGCACTTCAATTAACGTATCATCCGTAAATTTCTTAGCTGCATTAAGTAAGATTACACCATCTTCATTCGATATTGGCTGTCCTATTTTTAACTTTGTATAGGTTCTCCATGCACCAAATTGCTTTACAAATTGAACCAACATATTTTTAGAATTCCATAAATCTTTGTGATCTCTATATTCTAGAACAACTGGTATTACTGGCACGTTCATTTCAGCAGCTAAATGAAAACTACCGATTCTATATTGTTTCGTCAATTTAAAAAGATTGGTTGTTCCTTCCGGAAAAATACCGATATTTTCCTGCTTCAAAAAAGTTTCTTTAATGGCATCTAATGTAGCTGATCTACTTGATTTGGATTCTCTCTTTACGAAAATAACTCCTGTTTTTTGGGCTCCTGGGCCCAAAACAGGATAAGATGAAACTTCTGCTTTGGATACATAAAAGACATCAATAAAAGCGGAAATAATTAATGGATCAACGAGCGACCTATGATTAATAACATATAATACAGGTTTACTATCACTTGGAGTACCTTCCTTCTCAACTTGTATACCCAAAATCCATGACCCCCATCTCGCAAATCGTCTCCTTAAGATAAAGCCGCGTTCAACCGTATGCTTGACAAATAAAGTCTGTAGTAGATAGGTACTATACATGGTCACTAATAAAAGTGAAATACCAATCAAACGTATAATGCCTATTATTACTTTCAAAATATTGTTTATCTCCTTATTTATTCGGAGCCAGTGATACTATATGTGATCGTACCACAATGACTTTTACGTGAAGAACGAGCGAATCTAAAGTTACTACTTTCTCTTAATGCTAAAGAAATAAGTGAAGGGGCACTTATTGTGCTGTACTCCTCATTCAATGTTGGGTTCTGAACCCTTCCAAGACGATCAATACACACGTTCACAACCACTTCTCCACTTTTATCACTTAAAATAAGTATATCTGGTTTTTCAATTAATTTTCGACTACCGATTCCATCTGCTAAAACAATGGTCAATTCATCATCAATATAAATTTCTTCAACAGATTCATCAATAGGATAAGATTCTTCCATTTCGATTTCTTCTTCATCAGTATCATCTTCCTCATCTTCTTCCAATGGATTATCAGAAGAAGCTCCATCTTCAGTTGATTCCTTATCCGTAGTATCTTCCGCTACGTCTTCTACTTCATTTTCGTCTTCATCTTGATCATCATTTGAGTTCTCTACTGGACTATTGGACGTATAATCATCTTCCGTATCAGAAGAATCAGACTGATTCGACGTGTCATCTTCTTCCTTAACTGGGACCTCTTCTATTTTGATCTCTTTTTCCTCTTTCTCTTTTTTATATCGTCTACAATGAGTAGAAACTTTTCGTCTACCTATTTCGGACCCATTATCCATTGCCACGAACCAATCATCACAAGCTTTATCATCCAAACCTAAGTTAAATAGAATATCTGCACGATCAAGTAAATATTCCTCTCCTACTGGGTCAAATAAAAGTGCTGTTTTTAGGTAGGCCAAAGCTTGCTTGAAATTTTCCATTGCTTTTTCTACTTTACCAAGAAGGCCAGCAACCTCGGCATCTATGCCGAATGCATCCATGTAAGCAAAACAATCTTTCTTAGCACCTTTATATGCTCCGAGTTCGTACTTCGTGCGAGCTCTTAACAACAAAGCCTGACCTATTGTAGGGTCTTTAGTAAGAATATCATTGAATATTTCGATGGCATCTTCAAGCTTACCTTTATCAAGTAATGTTGACCCTTTGGTTGTCATTCGATCAAGGTCACTCCTAGAAATTTGTGCATGAAGATTACTGAACAAAACTAGGGCAATAAGTAGGAATAAGAATCTCATTTTCATCGGATTATATTTTGTCATATAAAATCTGAATATCAGTATTTCTTCGACGAATAGGAAACAAGTTCTCCTCGTCAAATCGTACTTCTTAATGATTATTTAACTAAAACCATTCCAAAGCAATCTACATATATTAAATTTTACGATTTATACTTTTTTAACAACGAATGCAGAAGCACCACCTCCACCATTGCACAAAGTAGCGCATCCTATCTCGCCACTCTTCTTATCCAATACATTTAATAAAGTAGTAATAATACGAGAACCACTAGACCCTAGTGGATGACCTATTGAAACTCCACCACCAAACATATTCACATTATGCCCTTCAAGTCCCATTTCTTTATTGAAAGCTAGTGGAACTACAGAAAATGCTTCATTAACTTCCCAAAAATCAATTTCATTTGTAGCAAGACCGGCTCTTTCTAGCGCTTTAGGAGCAGCTAAAGTAGGTGCAGTAGTAAACCACTCTGGTGCATGTGCAGCATCAGCATATGCCAAAACTTCAGCCTTTGGGCGTAAGCCATACTTTTCTACTGCCTCTTCACTTGCCAATACTAGAGCTGAGGCTCCATCATTTAACGTGGAAGAATTAGCCGCTGTAGCTGTACCTTCTTTATTAAAAGCCGGCCTTAATCCAGGAATTTTTTCAAAAATTACACGTGTATATTCTTCATCAGTTGAAACTATAATGGGATCTTTCTTTCGCTGTGGTACCGACACAGGAATTATCTCATCTAAAAAATTCTTATTTTCCGTATGCTCTGCTGCCTTTTTATAACTATTAATTGCATACTCATCTTGTTCTTCACGAGAAATACTATACTTCACAGCCGTTGCATCGGCACTATTTCCCATTGCAGTATGGGAATAAGCATCTCTTAGTCCATCATATTCTAATCCATCTATTAATGCTCCAGCTCCATATTTTTTGCCCCATCTCATTTGCGGTAAATAGAATGGAATATTACTCATCGACTCCATACCACCTGCTATAACGATATCCGCTTGGCCTAATGCAATAAGTTGTGAGGCAAACATCGCAGACTTCATACCTGATGAACACACCTTGTTTACGGTTGTACAAGGAACATTATTTCCTATGCCAGCTGCCAATGCAGCCTGACGTGCCGGAGCTTGTCCTAAGCCAGCTTGACATACATTTCCCATAAAAACTTCATCAACTACTTCTGGTTTGATCCCTGCCTTGTCCATAGCTCCTTTTATAGCGATACCTCCAAGATCAGTTGCTGAAAACTTTAAAAAAGCTCCACCAAAACTTCCTTGGGGAGTTCGAACAGCTGATACAATATAAACTTTCTTTGCCATTATTATTTACATTTTTATTTTGTAATGCAAAGGTATAAAATCCATCCGTTTCATTTTTTTAAATTTTTTTTCCTTTTTTCCCAACCCTTTTTCAAATCGTCCCGTCTTAGGGTTTGTAACCAATTAAATTTAAAAAAATAAACAAATGAACTCATTAAAATTCGTTCTTTTCTCTTTCCTAGCATGTTCATTTTTACTTACCTCTTGTCTTACTGACCAGTGTAATGAAACAAGACAATTCATTCAATACGATCCAGTGTATATGACCGCTGATGAATTTCGAATTGAAACTGTCTCTGTTGAATCGCAAAGAAATGTAGACAACCTTGGTAAAATGTATTATTATAAAGATATGTTATTCTTAAATGAGCAAGGTCTCGGAATCCATATATACGATAATACAAATCCTGAAAATCCAACTTATATTGCATTTTACAATATTCCTGGAAACTTCGATATCGCTATCAAAGACGATTTGCTGATTGCGGATAACGTCATCGATATGATTACCATTGATATTTCCAATATCATGAACCCTGTAATAACAAGTCGAATAGAAGACTACAACGAACGTTTTACTTACTGGGAAGATAACCCAGATTATCGATACATAGCATATAGTGTTCCTTCTGAAGTAACTCAATCATTGGATTGTTCTGATGCGAACTTCAACAATAACAGGTTCTGGAGAGGAGATGTTTTGTGGCTGGAAGCAACTGTTGATTTTGATGCTAACATCCTAAGTAATACAACATCTACAGGTTCAGGATCTTCTACTGGAACAGGAGGAAGTACAGCTCGATTTACGATTTCAGATTCGTATTTATACACAGTAGATTTTAATTCCCTTTCCACTTATTCTATTCATGCAGACTATGTGAGCAAGGAATCTGACAAAAACTTAGGTTGGGGAATAGAGACTATTTTCCCATACAAGGATAATTTATTCATAGGTTCTGAATCAGGGATGTTTATCTACAGTCTTGAAAATCCTACATCACCTTACAGATTAAGTTCTTTCGAGCATGCAAGAGCATGTGACCCTGTCGTTGCTAATGATACGCATGCATTTGTTACGTTACGAGATGGAAACCTATGTCAAGGTTTTATAAACCAACTTGACGTTATTGACATCACTTCATTAACAAGTCCAAAATTGGTTAAATCCTACCCAATGGTAAATCCACATGGCCTTAGTTTAAACGGAGACTTCCTTTATATTTCAGAAGGTAACTTTGGTTTAAAAGTTTTGGACATCGATAACCCTAGCAATGTAAAAGAACTAAGTTTTGATGAACGTATCGCGTCAACTGATGTGATTTATTTAGGAAACAATCACTTGTTGAGTATAGGAAAAGATGGACTTTCACAATATGATGTGACAGATCCTGATGAAATGAAATTAATAAGTTTAATCACAGTAGATTAATAAGCCCAATTCGAAAAGGAGGATTTCGCAAGAAATCTTCCTTTCATTAAAACAGAAATTATTATGAAACATATACTCCTTTTATTCGGTTTGCTTTGTTTTTCTTTTTTGGGTCAAGCCCAAAGTTCTTCACCTGCTGAAGATGCAACGCAAACACAGCAAGAAAGCTTGGACCGTGTGAAGGTCATATTGAAAAGTGGAACAGTGCTTTATGGAGAACTCATTAGCTATGATCCTGAAGTAGGTTTACTTGTTCAAGTCAAAGGTCAAGATCTCTTCATTAAAGAAGAAAAATTGAAAAAATTTGTCACTTTGACGTCATCACAAAAAAGATTATTTGTCCCACTTCAAACTAAAAAATTCTATTTCAGGACAAATTTCGGAATATTATCAAACACAAATGGAACAGGATCAACACTGAATATCAGTGGATTATACCAATTTAACCCTTATTTTGCTGCTGGTGTTGGGGTAGGTGTTGATAATTATTACTTCAATGAACAACATAATATTTTTCCGGTATTTACAGAAATTAAGACTTACTTGATGGACAAAAAGGCGGCGCCATTCGTTTCATTAAAAACAGGATATAGTTTTAACAGAAGACATAGAGATAGTGGCCAATTAGTTGCAAGAGGAGGATTATTTGTTAACCCTACATTCGGATATAGGTTTGGAACGAGAGGATTGATTTTTGATATGTATGGAGGTTATAGATTTCAAAATGCCTATTATGAAAAAGCTGGATGGGCTTTTTCTACTCAAGAGATAACATGGAGACGAATAGAGCTAGGCATGGCTTTGTCGTTTTGATTAAGATGAATATGCAGAAAGGAGAGCGGTTTTCCATTACTAGGTGATGAGAAAGCCGCTTTTTTTATGTCCATTAATCAGGTATTGCATAGGGACAAAAAAAAGGAAGCAACTTTCGTTACTTCCCTGTTGTAGCGGGGGCAGGACTTGAACCTACGACCTTCGGGTTATGAGCCCGACGAGCTACCAACTGCTCCACCCCGCGATAT
>JAHDGD010000200.1 GCA_020627825.1 Saprospiraceae bacterium | reverse complement strand
TGCGGACACACACTTCGTGTGTCCATTCCTATCCTTTACGCGAAAAAAAGGCACTCCAACTGAATAATAAAGAATAGAAGGATACCTATTAACCTGAGTTCGGGATTAATTGCGAAAGCAAAAATTAAAGGAAACGCTTTATTCAAGGCGTTTTGTTGAAAATGTGGCGAGCCACATTGAAATAAAACAACGCAGAAGAAAGTGGAATGCTTTGATTTCCCTTAAAATTTATAGTCCAAAGATTGATTTTCAAAATCAGATAATTTTTAAAGTCGATATGATTTATTGACAATCATGTGGATACCATACAATCAATTGCGAGCAAGTAATCCCGAACTCAGGTTAATATTACAATCTAAAGGAGATAGGAAAAGAAAAATTAGCATTTAAGAAGCGACAGCCTATATTATTTATTATTAACTGAGAACATCTTAGAACTCAGTCTTTTTTTTGTGACTATGAACGTTTTGTGCAATGTTGAGCGCTCGTATTCTTTTTTATTCGATTAGGAAGGTAAATTCTTTATAATTGACAGATTTTTGGGCGAAAGCCCAAGAAAACATTGTATAAAATCGACCTCAAGAAAAAACCATATTTTGAAAAAATTCAATCTTACATCTCATTTCTTTTCAAAACAACTTTTGGGCGAAAGCCCAGGAAAAAGTATGAGATCTTAATGATACATCAAATTGTAAATCCTTTAATTCAAATACCTACATTTTGCACATAAAACCATTTACTCTCCCCATAATTCATCTAATCGATCTTGGTCTCCAAAGGAAACTTCGCTATCCAAAGCATCTTTTAATCCAGGAATTGACTTTAGAACCTCAAGCTCACTTGGTGTCAAGCGTTCGAGGGTACTGAACAACATGTGTTCATCTGTGCCTACACGATAAATGCTACTCCATATTAATTGTACATATGATGGAAAGTCTCCTTCTTTACCAAATTCGAGAAGCAAATGAGCTTTTACTAAAAGTTTTCCTCTCATCATTCTAGATAAAATTCTATGCACTTCAGCGTCCGATTGAAGGGCTTTATGATCTGTACATTTTCGAATGGCGTCATACGCTTGCTCTACGGATTCCATGTAGTCCTCTTCATTTCTAGAAGCTTCCTTTATCTCTTCTTTTGCATCAGCTGGTGATAAGGTTTCAATTCCTTTTGATTTATTCCAACTTCTAGATGTGTAATATTGACCTGCCAAGCCTGTTTTTGCAGCGCCTAAAGATGGCTCAATATCTGCTGCTGTTTCACCTGAGACTCCTCCCCAAGCAAAGCCCAAAGAGAATAATTCAGGATTTGCATTGGTTACTTCTGTTATTAAAGTTGCTGCGCGATCATCAATATGATTCTCTTGCACATAGACCCCAAGTTCAAATCCATAATGCCTTTTAAATTGATCCAGCTGACTGATCACCTCAGCATCAATTGCATAGCTTGCTTTTTTTGCTTCTCCGGTATAATAAGGGACATAATCAATAAGGCTTCCCGCATTAAACATCACGGTATCTCCCACTCCTACTTGTCCTGACAAACAGGCATCTTGTAGATTACCAGCACCATGATAAAACATCACTTCTTTTGCGTTGTCAGCCATTTCTCCATCTATGATTTGCTCAACTTCATCAAGACCTGCTATTTCATCTGATATAAAACTACCCACTCCGTAGACATGAACTCCACGTTTATTTAACTCTTGTATAACGGCTGTCAGAACAGCAGCCGATGCATCTCTCGATTTTACATCTAAAATAACGCTGAAAAATTCCTTCCCGTATAGCTCTTTATACAGATCGACAACGTCTTTGAACGTCATTTGATCTTTAAAGGTCTGGTCTATTGTTTTGTCTGTGTCAGAATGATTCCGCTCTTCATCTTCCATGTTATTAGCTAAATTCTCCCAATCAGCAGAACTCCCCAGCATCATTGCTCGACCAAAAATATCCATCCATGCTCCTGGTTCTAATCCTCCTTGTGCTGATTTATCTGTCTTCCGCACATTCTCATATTGTCGCAAACCGACAACATTCTCTTTTAGTGTTTGACTTGTATTTCCATGTGCTATTAATAATCCATCTACTATTTTTTCAGCATGCTGCGATTTCTTACCAGGATCTGTCTCATTTTTGAACGCTTCTACGTGAGACGGAGGCAGAAAAGCATCCCATTCAAATGCTTTTAAATTTTCAACAGCATCTGTTTTTCCGTTGGTAGGATCGTCATCAATTTGTTGAGACCTTGCCATGCCATATGCAGCTGTAACAGGATTATTTTCAAACATTAAAATAACGACCTCAGATCCTTCTTCACCATTAATAGCTTCGGTCACGTCTGAGTGAACATCTGGCATCAAAACCTGCAGGATTCGATTCCATTTGGGATCTGCCATTAATTCAGGTCCTGCTCCCATAAATCCACCATGGGCATAAAATTGATTATTTACATGTGGAATAACGTCAGAAACTGGTTCTTGATTACTAGTAGTTGCATGTTCTTGGGCGTGTGCTGATTCTCCATAACTACGTTGAATTGGTGGAGGTTTCAAAGAAGCTGAACCAAAACCAGGAGCTTCAGAGTTACTTTGTGCTATAGACAGTTGTCTTTGATTGTCTTCTTGGTATTCTTTCACAGGATGATAAAATGGTTTTTCTCAAGTTAGTGGTTATTTTTGAAAAATGCAATACAGTTTAAAATACCTCCACTGTACTTTTCTTTTTATTTGGGCGTAAGCCCTATGCCTATTCGCACAAACTTTAAAAAAGCTACTCATGAACAAGCACAGCATACACTTATCATTTAAGCATAAAAAAAGACTTTGGGCGAAAGCCTCACCCAAAATCTTGTCATTAACTGAATCATTGTTTTTTTTGAATTTAGGGCTTTCTTTTATCACGAAACATTCGGATTCGGACAACCGGTAAATTCTTTGTTAATTGCTTGTAAACCAAACTGCGCTAATACCAAATCCGTCGATCTCAAAGAACCATTCACCCACCCTTGCATATCCGACCACGCTTCATTGCAACTGTAAATCTCTTCATCTTCAATGAGTTTCGTCATTCGCGAGATAACCTGCTTATCATCCGTATTCATAGCCCATTGATGATAGGCATACCCGAAATGATCTTGACCATCCCAATTTCGATAACTCGTCATAACAGGGTCCGGCACGTAATGTGTCTTGAACAGCTGCTTGAATTGCTTAATGGCTTCATTTACGACCAACTGAGAAGCAGGGAATATGGTTTGAGGAGGTTGGCTATTTTCTTTTTGAAGTTTCGAATCAAAGAGTGGGCCAACATTTTGTAAACCTTGCCAATAATTGGTATTGTTGTAATCGCAATAGATGGTTAAAGCTGCAGGATTATCATTGGAAGGGCCATCAACTGGATAAAATGGATAAACGGCATTGATGGGCAAATCCGTGAATGAAGGGCCAAAATTAATAGAAGGCTGACCTGTATCACCATCGCGCCACCACGGTTTCGCGAAATATAAATTTATCTTCAACAAGCGCATATTTACTATGGAATGAATATCTTCCCATATCTGACCAGCATTATTGGCTTCTCGGAGCACTGGTGAGTTGATGAAAACTTGTTGCATTGCATTGCTCGCAATTGCTAGAATTATTTTTGTGGCTTTGATCTTTTTAGCATCAAATTGAGAAGTCGCAGATTCCACAGAATTTATTGAAACGATATATTCCCCATCTTTTGCTTTCGATATTTGATTCAAGTTTGTATTCAGTATGATCACACCTCCCATTTCCTTCACTTCTTTTTCGAGTGCTTTTATCAAGGTACTAAAGCCGTATTTGAAAGTATGATAATGTGGATTTTTAGGGAAATCTTCTAGGATTTGCCAAGCTTCACCTGCGCTTACGGTAGATAAGAAAGGAGCTTGAAAACCCACTGTATCGACCATCATATTGATGCATTCTTTGGAATAGCCCATGTCACTGAAAAGGCCACCCATCTGCCATTTGTTTAATGGGACATCTTTCCATTTAAAATCCAATCGAAATTTTTGCCAAAACTGAGGCGTGGGATTGGCTGGTGCTTCCTCTACACCATTTGCCTGTAGAATTCGGGTGTAAATTGTATTTAATATTGTCCCTGGACTTTGATTCTGTTCAGCAGGTGCTAGGTCGTATAGCTCACCCCATTTTGCGTTATTATTCGCAGCGGCTTCTTCCGCAGTAAAGCTTTGTCCACGGACAAAGAACCGATTCGTCGTCATGGGAAAATCCACAATTTGATCGCATAATTGTAAGCCATAAAACAAAGACATCAATTCGGTCATTTCGTATGTAAAGCGCATGCCACCTTCTTCATCTCGAACAATGGAGTCACCTCCTTCATCATTTTTAATTTTTATCAAATCGGTATCCAGCCGTCCACCTGTTCTATTCAAGCGCTCTATAATGGTGATTTTCTGATGTGGATTATGTTTCAAAAGACGCCAAGCGGCATAGAGGCCTGATACTCCTGCTCCTACGATCAAAACGTCTGATTTATCTGAATTATTTATTGTTGCTTTCATTGCTAATTTTTAACTATATATATTGTTATAAAATGATTATTTCGAGTGCCCCATAGGACAAACCATAGGAGGAGGGCTGTCGTTTCGATCATCAGGTGATTCGGTCGGTAACTTAATAGGAGGATAACGTAAATCAACAGGAATATCCTTTTCTCTACGAAGGGTATTGACTTGGATGTGTGGCCATTTTGTCGTTCCACCATCGGAACCAAACATAAATTCAAAGTCAACAATTTGCTCGTATTGTAATTGTTCGACAACTCGATCCAAGTCCTTGTCGTAGACTTCTTCTATCCACATACGAAAACGCATTCTTGTGACTTTGCAATATCGATCGACCATTACGTTGTTTATCGTTCCTCCTTGGACACCAGTGTCGTGAAAAGAGTCCAGTTCGATCAAAGAATAGTTTTTGAATTCCAAGTTTTCGTTAGCGTCAATAAGTTTAAGATTGGGTTGAACAGTGTATGGAAAGCATGCACCGTATTTATCGTAGTTGAATATTTTTTCGAAGTAAGCACGACCGCTATTTACTCCACTTTCTCGAGGACCACCGTCAGGAGCTTGATCTTCCCTAGGCAGTTTCGTCCAGTCGGGTTTTTTACGTGATCCTTGAATTAGATCTTTTTCTGGATTGATGCCCATAGTTGGTGAAACTGCCAAGTATTGTGGCTCCCATAAATCAGCAATCGGTGGTGCTTCATTCTCCACGGATTCCGTAACATTGCCTGTGATGTGAATGGTAGTACCGTGAGGTATAACGCCTGATCGTGATATGGTGTAAGGAGGAATAAATTGAGGACCTAGTTCTCCAGGTCCAATAACGGGAACTCCCCCATCCTCCTTTACTGATTCTGCATCAGAAGGATGTTTGAATAAGTTGGGTGGATTTTGGTATGGACTTTTTTCGCTCCATGGCATGACATTATCTCCCATCCACAGATACATTCCATCTTCAAAATGTTGCAAATCATTATTGTTATCGATGATGGCTGTTTCATATTTTACAGCGGCATTGAATTGTTCATTGGATCCACCTCTATTTCGAACAGGTGCATTCACTTGAGTAAATGTCAATTGTTCTCTATATTCTTGTGACTTGAAATGAAAGACACCAAACACTGTTTCAGAAGAAGTTCCTGGAGATGGCATAGGAGTGGTGTGTAAACCAGTGGGACCGTTTTTCCAGTTGACCCATGTACCGTGCAGTTTTGATAATATACCAAATTGAGCGCCATGAAAGGGACCCTTTTTGGGCAAACCCTGTTTCCATTCTTTATAGGGTCTGACGGATGATTTTTGTGGTTTTTTTGGAGCTGACATAACTTTTATTTTAAAGATTAAAAAATGAGGAATTAGCTATCCTTATAAAAGGGATAGATGATGTACATGACAATGCAAGCATCAAAGCGTAATGTAGCGCGATTTGAATAATTTCAACTAACTGCCACTTTTCATTCTTTTCAGACTCTATGTCCAATGAATAAATGGCTATACTTCGTATTATTTTTTTATTCTTATGGTCAAATAACGCCCTTTGCTTAAACATAGTATGATGATTTAGGGACTTCAAAACTATCATACAAAAGATGGTCAAAAAAGAGTAGTTCTACGTGCTTTTATGGAGTGTGTTTTTACGAGTATCATACCATTTAAATTTTAGAATGTCGACAATAAATTCAAATTATAAATAGATGAGT
>JAHDGD010000199.1 GCA_020627825.1 Saprospiraceae bacterium | reverse complement strand
CAGATCGACTACAACTCAACATTATCATATAATTAACACATTAGTATAGGTAAAATTAAACTTAAATTCATACTTTTAGTTATAATAGTATTACTATCAAATTTAATAGAATTTATTAACTAAAATTACAGTACATGAATACGTTTTTTCAATTTGCAACTTTACTTTTTCTTGTATTCACCTTTACCAGTTGCGCCGTCATTCAACAAGGTGAAGTAGGCGTTAAAAAAACACTAGGAAAATATTCTGACAACACCTTCACAGAAGGTCTTCGTATTTACAACCCATTAATCACTGAAATAGAAACGATTTCGACACGAACTGAAAATCTAGAAGTCACCTTATCCATCCCTAGTAAAGAAGGATTGAATATCCGATCTGAAGTTTCCATCCTTTATAATATGGAATCAAGAAAAGCACCTTATGTTCTTCGTAACTTAGGTGCAGATTATGAACAGAACGTTATATTACCTGTCTTTCGATCAGCAGTTTCAGATGTATCTGCTCGATTTTTTGCTAAGGACATGCACACAGGAGAACGATCGACGATAGAAAATGAGATAAAAGAACATATGGATAATACTTTAAAAAACAAAGGCATCAACATAGAGGCCGTTCTGTTAAAAAGCATAAAGTTACCAGCAAGTTTGGCGAAAGCAATAGAAGAAAAATTGGAAGCAGAACAACAAGCTCAAAGAATGGAGTTCATACTGGAACAAGAAAGAAGAAAAGCTGAACAAAAGCGTATTGAAGCTGAGGGAATAAGAGATGCTCAAAGTATAATTGCTGAGGGATTAAGTCCTGAAGTATTACAATTTAAATCCATAGAAGCATTCCTACAGTTAGCCGCTTCTCCCAATACCAAAATTATTATTTCAGATGGAGATATGCCCATGATTCAAGTAGGAAATGAAGCCAGCATCGGTCCCAAAAAAATGAAATAAAACTCGATATATTTTATGCACTCTAAAAGAGTGTTAATTATAAATACGAATTCCTTTAAACGCAAGCAGATATCGAAACGGTATCTGCTTTTTTATGTTTGTCAACAACTTTATACGATGTTTGCTTTTAAAGTTATGTGAAGACTAGAATATATGGATATGAAATCAATACAAATATTGAACAAGGAATTAACACTTCCATGTGGAGTAAAGCTGAGCAATCGAATAGCGAAATCAGCTATGAGTGAAAATTTATCAACAAAAGATAATAAAGTAAATGATACCTTAATCAATGTATATAGAGAATGGGCAAAAGGCCAAACAGGTCTGTTGATAACAGGTAATATCATGGTTGATGCCCGTGCCTTAGGTGAACCATATAATGTAATTGTCGAAGATACTTCTCAACTAGATATGCTTCGAAAATGGGCCCTTGTTACAAAAGGAACAAGCGCACAATTGTGGGCGCAAATAAACCATCCTGGAAGACAAGCTATGGAACAAATTAATGAGGAATTAAAGGCACCATCTGCTGTTTCCGTGCATATTACAGGTCGAAAAAACGCAACAAAGAAGATACCAATTGCAATGACTGAGAATGATATTAACGATTGCATTGATCGGTATGGAAATACAGCTTCTATTTTGAAAAATGCAGGATTTGATGGAGTACAAATACATGGCGCGCATGGTTATTTGGTCAGTCAATTTCTTTCTCCTCTTACCAATCAAAGAAAAGATAAATGGGGAGGTACATTGGAGAATAGGGCGCGTTTCGTGATGGAGGTTTATAAAAACATAAGACGAAAAGTAGGAGCATCCTACCCCATTGGCATCAAGTTGAACTCGGCAGATTTTCAAAAAGGTGGTTTTTCCGAAGCTGATGCCATGCAAGTTGTCCACTATTTATCTGATGCAGGGATTGATCTGATAGAAATTTCTGGCGGAACTTATGAGGCTCCTGTTATGATGGGCTATAAAAAGAAAAGCACTCGAGATCGAGAAGCGTATTTTCTTGACTTTGTTAAAAAAGCCCGAAAAATAACCTCTACACCTCTTATGTTAACAGGTGGTTTTCGTACTCCATCCATTATGGCATCTGCTGTATCTGATGGTCATGTTGATGTTATTGGTTTAGCGAGACCCTTTACGGTCTATCCTCACTTGACAAGAGAAATCCTAGATGGCTCAAGAGAAGGATTACGGGTCCAAAATCGAAAAACAGGTATAAAGGCGATAGACGGCGCAATGAATCTTATATGGTATGAAGCTCAGATCAAAAGACTAGGTGAAGGCAAAAAGCCAAAGTTGAAGCTTAATCCTTGGCTTGTATTTATACGATACGTTTGGGGTGTTATAAAGAAAAGAACCTAAGACCTATAAAAAAAGTACGTGGACTCGCAGGCCCAAAGACAAAATTACTATCTCGGTCTTTGCCCATATCAAAATTACTTTGATAACTGTTCCCTACGTTTTTAACACCGCCGTAAAATTGTATATTCGATTTGATTATAGGGAACCTTATTGTGTATGCTCCTTTCAGACTAAGATTATGAAAAGGCGCAGAAGTATACCATTCATCATTTTGCTGATTAACAGCACCACCAAAATGCGGGATCAACATTTTTCCAGTGTATACATAATTCATATTGAACGAAAACCTTTTACTTGGATCCCAGGTGAAATTTAAATATCCATATCTATCAGGTGTACGTATAAAAGTACGCTCACTTTGTAATCCTTCAAGATAAATCACAGCTTCATCATTCTGACTAGATTGAACAGTAACCCCTGCCTCAAGTTGTGCTTGTTTTTTTAAATTCCCTCGAATCTCTATAGTTGTCCCTGCGACAGTTGCTCCTAGCCCATTTCGTTTCCGAAATACTTCACCAAATTCATCTTCTCCTATTGATTCCGTTATAAATCCGTTTTGCAATCTAGTGTAGAACCCTTCAAGCGTAAATCCCGCGACATAACTTTCAGTCAGAACATCATAATTCCAAGAAGCGCTTAAACTATGAGCATTTTCATGGACTAGATCTGGTGACAACTGAACACGTGAAATACCACCACCAGCAAATGCAATATGTAAATCTGCGTCAAATGCTTGAGGAGCTCTGAAGCCTTTACCATAATTTATTCTAAACTGACTAAGCAACGAAGGTTTGTAAAGCACACTTACCCTTGGACTTGCTATCCATCTCGTTAACAAGTTATGACGATCCATTCGTATTCCAGCTAATAGATTCCATTTATTTGAAATAGACCAGTCGCTTTGGGCGAAAGCCCCTACATTATGTGTAGTCTGCTCAATCAAGTAATTATAACTTGGGATTTCATCGTATACATCATCATATATATATTCAGTACCTAAGGTCACTACATTTCTGCCTATCCCAGTTACATTCCATTCTTGATTATACTGCAACCCGGTATTCACTGTCCGCACTAAAGAAGTCCCATAAGGTGGAAATGAAAGGTAGTGTAGAATCTGTTCCTCATCATCTGGTTGAATCCCCGTAAAATGCGAACGATCTGTTTGTTGAAAACCTGCGAAAGCTATTATAGATGATTGACCTTCATTAAAATTAACTTGATAGTCTGCACTACCCATCCATATAGAGGTAAGTCTTTCTTCACTTTGCAATGCAAGATGCGGAACAGTTGACAACATATCACCTCCATATCTATACTCTCTTATAAAGTTCGTATTCATTTCAAGCTTTTGATTTTCACCTGTAATGAAGAATGCTTGAGCTCCAAAAGCTCTATTTTCGAGTAGAGGTAATTCAGAGAAATCATCTTGATTATGATCATACATTGATCTATTACGGAGGGATGAAAACAAACTTAATCCAGAATTCTTGCTTTTGGAAACTACATCAATATTAGCATGAAATTGATGATCAGGAGTGACTCCATTTATATATTGTGAAGTATAAGATACATCGAACGCATTCTTTTGAGGAATCTTTGTTAAAATATTGACTGTACCACCCACAGCACTAGAGCCGTACAAACTCGAACCTCCACCTCGAACAACCTCTATTTTATTTATACTATTTACAGGTAATTGTTCCAAGCCATAAAGCCCTGTTAATGGGCTAAATATCGGCCTTCCGTTTATCAAAACTTGAGCATACCCTCCAGTTAAACCATTCATGCGCAGTTGCGTATAGTTACAAGTTTGACAATTTGTTTCGACTCGAAGTCCTGGTTGAAATCGAAGACCTTCACTTATAGTACAAGCTTGTACATCCTGAATCGTTTTGTTATCAAGTACATGAACAATCACAGGCGCATCAGTTTTTCGTTTGAAAGTTTTTGAACCTGTAATGACTACATCATGTAGCGTAGAAAACAATGGAATCAACTTACATGTAATTGTTGCTGTTTTATTTTTTTCGAGGAGGACTTCCGTCCAAAAGGGCTCATAAGAAAGCAGTCGAACTTCTATCTGATACAATCCTTCATCCAACCCATGAAATTCAAAAATGCCTTTTTGAGTTGTACTCATAACTGCTTTTCCTTTGTTTAAAGATACTGTCGCATAAGCAAGAGGTGTTTCACCATCAAGTACGACACCTTTTATAGAGGCACCATAGATGGATATAGGAAAAAGTATTAAAAGAAGTATAACTTTAATAGGATTCATTTTCATTTGTTAGGTGCGTAAAATTAATAAGTTAGCTATAACTAACAAATTTTTAAATAAGAAACTTTTATATTTGTTTGAATGGCAAGTCAATCAAAAGAAAATTATTTAAAAGCTCTATTTCACCTTGATCAAAAAGACAAAGCTATTTCAGTAACGGAACTAGGTAAAGTAATGGAGGTAAAGAAATCATCCGTTACGAACATGGTAAAGAAATTAGCGGAATCAGGATGGTTAAAATACGAAAAATATCAGCCCATCCGCTTAACAAAAAAAGGTAGAAAAGCGGCTGCTTTGATTATACGAAAACATCGATTAACTGAGATGTTTTTGGTCACGAAAATGGGGTTTGGATGGGAGGAAGTCCATGATATAGCTGAACAAATGGAACATATAGATTCCCCTATTTTGTTTGACAAGATGGATGAACTAATGGACTCTCCAAGGTTCGACCCTCATGGTTCTCCTATTCCAAGCAAAGATGGAACCCTTCATGCAACACATTTTTATCCGTTGGATAGTTTCAAACAGAACGACATTGTACTTTTGAAGGCACTACGGCACAGTGAGCACACATTTCTAGAATATCTTAATTCCAAAGAATTGAAACTTCATGAACAGATAGCCATTCATTCCATAGAACCATTTGATAAAAGTATGATCGTTAGTTATGGAAAACATACTCATGTTGTTCTAAGCGCTACTATAAGTACGAATTTAATGTGTGAAAAAGTAGGCGACATATAAAAATCATCTCTACTATATAATAGGCATCTGGTATTAAACTAAGAAAATCAAGCAAGAAAGGAATATAAGGGATAACATTTTTAATTACTTTACTTTATTATATATACTTCTCTGTATAAAATAGCATTATAGGTTTTTAATTCTTCGATGATACATTTATCTGAATTTACTTTTCATAAAAAAGTGTGAACTATTCTTTGAAAAAAATGCATATGGATTAATATATAGCATTATTTTTATGTATAAATAAATCTAGAGGACGAGCAAAATGCATGTAGTCATTTCCTAAAAAAAGAAGAATTTAACTAATTCGAAATAGAATACTGGAAAGCGAATAAGTCCATAATTTCATCAAAAATCATAAAATTACAATTGTAAAAAAGTTATATGTAAAATAATCGTAACGAATAAATTTTGCATTCTTAAGAGAGTACATATTTGATAAAAATATATGTATTTTTTTGCTATGTATTTAAATAAGTTTTGTTCTTCTTTGTCCACAGAACCTAATAAAATACTTTAACCAGCTTACGATGAAAATGAATACCTCTATTCAGCATGGTCGATCTATGCCCATGGCTTTGCTTTGTACATTTTTCTTTTTTTTAATATGTACCTTAACCACCGCTCAAACCCTAAATTTTGTAACCGAAGATTCCGATTGCGAAAGCAATGGATCGATTATGGTAACTTGCACAGGATGTACGCCTGATGTACAATTTCAAATATCTGATGGCCCCATATGTTCATCTGGAATATGCCCAGTTAATGATTCTCCTGATGGCATGTTTAGTTCAATACCTTCAGGCACATATACTATACAGGCTATAAGTGATGGAGGTATCGAAGTTACTGCAATGGTTACTGTTGGGGGAAATTATGTGGAACCTCTTCCAATAGGCACATATGACTTCCCTTGTCCGGGAGAAATGAATGCTAATATTAATATAACTGTACAAAATGGAACAGCGCCTTTTGAATATAGAGCATTTGCTGGTGTTGTAGGAGATTTCCCTGACGCCATAGGACC
>JAHDGD010000030.1 GCA_020627825.1 Saprospiraceae bacterium | reverse complement strand
AATCATAAATGTTTGCATAAAAAAAGGCTTACATCTAATGATATAAGCCTTAAAAATACTTTATATATTTCTTTAGTTACGTTGTACTTTTTGTAAATATCCATTCACATCTTCTACTATGTGAGCTTCTGAATATCCTCTATTTATAGCTTTAATTAAAGCTTGTTCAGCTTGATCGAATGAGCTATATCCACTTAATACAAAAATAGTAAATTCACCTTTTGTCCACTGTTCTATTTCCCCTATATCTTTTACACTTCCAGTATCAAACCATAATGGGTCGGTATAAGAAGCTAGTCGAATTTTAAAATTACTTACTGCACCTGAAGGGATATACTCTCCCTCATAATATGCGTTACTCGTTCCTGTATTGACAAGTTCAAGTTGTGACGTGATCAATGGTTCGTAAACGATAAATGCGTCGTAAAAACCTTGACTTTTCACTTCTTTTAATTTTTCCTTTGCTTCATATTCATCAAAATAATATCCCATTCTAATCTTAACCATACCAGTCTTTCTTACTTTGTATAGATTTCCAAGTTCACTTAACTTTAAGAAAGGTTTTATATCACCTTGGGTACGAGAAAGAGAGGCTAATTGTATAAAATATACATTACTAGCAGAAGTAATGATGTCTCTGTATGCTACGCGCTTCGCTCCATTCAAGTCAAAGGTATTATCAGTTCCAACAACTACAGCAGGAGCGAATTCTTCATTTAACGCCCCTTCACTTGATTCAACTGTAGACGAAATGATTTCATCAATTTCTGAAACCGTGATATTTCTAATAACGTTTTCGTCGGTAAGAATAACTTCATTTTCTATAGTTTCGACAGATTCTTCTGCTTCGATTTCAGCTTCAATCTCTTCAAGTTCTTTTTCAGAAATCGTATAGTTTGATTGATCTACAGATTCAATTGTTTTTTCAAAAACAGGTGCATCTGTAGTTGTGTTTACAGGTGCAGTAACAGCAGAAGTAGTTGGGATGGCCTCGTTTGTTGTTTGAAGATTTTCATTTTCTGACGGTGATTGTTGCATAGCTATGGTATTGTTTATAGCTAATTTTTCTAAGTCAAGCGCTTGTGGGATTTCAAGTTGAGACTCCTCTTGATAAGCAAGAAAATCTTCAGTTAAATTTTTTGCGATATAAATATCTTCTTTTCCTTTACCACCAAGACGAGTGGAAGCAAAATATGCTAATCCGTTACTAGGGTCAACAGTGTAATAATAGTCATCCATAGGAGAATTTACTCCTTTTCCTAAATTAACAACACCTGAAACTGTTCCATCTTGGTTTATTGTTGCCTTAAATACATCGTATCCTCCAATTCCAGTATGAAAATCAGAAGAAAAGTACAAGGTATTGCCATAAACAGAAGGCGTAATTTCATTACCAGGAGTGTTGATTTCATTTCCAAGATTTATGGGTTCTGTCCAATGACCATTTTCAAACTGTGTAATATAGAGATCAAAGTTTCCAGATCCTCCGATTCGATTGCTGCAAAAAATCATGGTTGTTCCACCATTCAAAAGAACAGGGAAAGCGGTGGCGCTACCCTCTTCATTATATTCAAATGCAACTTCGTTTTCCCAGTCACCTGTTTCGTCAGCTACATCGCCGAAGAAAATGTTTAAATCAGTTTCTATACCACTAATTTGCTTATACCCATCTGCAAAATCATTCTGAGTATAAGCTACTTTCAACCCGCTATAACTAAGTGGACCAATGTTATGTGTCTGCTTAATGTCGGATCTAAGGAAATTGATGTTGGTGAAGTTTGCATTGGATTTATCATCACATACAAAAAGTTGATTTCCTGCTTTTTGGATGTGTGAAAAATTTCTTTTCATATTTTCTCTTTTCATATCTGTTCGAAAAGAGCAGTACAATAACTTGTTATTGTAAAAAGAAACGCCGAAATCAGAAGAAGGGCTATTGCCTTCGAATAATTTCACATCGTATTGTTCTTCATCAGCTAAGAAAAGTTTCGCACGATCGCAAGAGAGCGCGAAATGTTCTCCTACTTCTGGATTGATTGCTTTATACTTCCAGTACCAAATTTGTGCTTTGTCATATTGTCCAAGAGACTTCATTACGTGAGCATAGTTCAACATATGTCTAGGCTCCATAAATTCGTATGTTTCAAGCTCTTGATACCACTTAATGGCTTCAAGATATTTCTGTGTTCTGAAATAAGCTTCTGCAAGATTACCTTTTACAGTAGCATTGTCGGGATCAGTTCTTAAGATTTTCTGATAGTTATAGATGGCGAGGTCATAAGCTCCAAGATTGAATTGCTTATTCGCCTTTGCAAATAAGTCTTGGGCATTGAGCTGTTGAACGGATAGCACAAAGCAAAAGCTTAAAAAAATGAATTGTAGTTTCTTGAACATGATAACTTTTTACTTAATCAAAGAAATTATTGTATCCTCAAAAGATATAATAAATAGCAAATATATAAACTATGCTGTAAAACTACAAGATACATATAAAAAAAAATTATAATATGTTGATTTTAACAGTTTATATTCTCTGATACTCTACTTTGATCTTAACCTTGAGGTTAAGATACTAAGATAAAAGAAGAAAAGGGGAATTACAATGCTTGAAAAAGACAGTTTGGATAATGAATAGATAAGAATGCGAGAAAATAGGAGTTAGATTTCAGTAAGAAAATAAGAAATATAGTATATTGCAACGTAAATGATATACGATACAATTCACATAAGACACGTAGCGAAATGAAAAGAATCATATTTATATTCATGTTGTTTTCCTTGTATAGTCACAGTTCGACAGCACAATGTGATCCACCATCTATTTTATGGGATGAGGGGGGATTGCTTATAAATTGGATTGCAAAAGATGAGGCAATTTCTCATCAGTTGCAATACCGGGAGTCTGGAACTTTTGCGTGGACGACTGTAGATATTCCACAATTTCAATCTTCATATAGTGTAACGAGTTTGGAGAGATGTTTAGAATATGATTTTAGGGTTCGTAGTATATGTGTTGATACGGAAAGTGAATATTCGGGCACATACTCGATGCGTCCAGATTGTTCTACATGTTTTGATGAATATTGTCCTGTTCCTAATTTATTTTCCAATTCAATACATATTACAAATGTAACATTGAATGGTGTGAGCAATAGTTCGACCTTTAATCCAGATGGCACTGGATATGAGGATTTTCGGGGAGAGCTAGAGCGTATATACAAGCCTGGGGAAGTAGTTGAAGTAAGTGTTGACATAGGAGAACAGTTTTTTGGGGTACCTTTTTTAGCGATGTTTATTGATTACAATAGGAATTTAGATTTTGATGAAGATGAGACCGTGTTGGAGTTGAGTTTCGAAAATGGGACCAATGCTACGGGATCATTTACCATTCCGGATGATGCGTCATTTGGAGTAAATCGTTTACGTATCATTTTAAGTACATTTACGGAATTTATTCCTGCGTGTGATTTCTTTGGATTTTCAGGTGAAGTAGAAGAGTATTGTGTGTTAATTGAGAATCAGTGTGATGTGGGATTTGAAACAACCTTAGATATGGTTGATGCTAGTGGAGCATTCTTTTCTTGGGAGCCATTGGAAATAGCAGATGCGTACAATGCGAGATATAAGAAAACGAGTGAAGGTCCGGAAGATTGGAATGAATTAGCAACTTTGGACCCAGAGATTTTCATTGGTAATTTAGATGAGTGTACTGAATATGAATTTGAAGTACGAGGTGTATGCCCTTTTGATACGAGTTCATATAAAAATAGAATCATTTTTAATTCCTTTTGTGCTACATCTACGGAAGATGCAGAGTTATCAATAGGTACTATTTCTTCCTATCCTAATCCGTGGTCGGACCAATTTGTATTATCGATTGAAAGTAAAGAAACATCGACTGTATTTGTAGAAATTATATCGAATACAGGTCAGGCAGTTGGACAAACTAAATCGTACACAATTTACGAAGGGAAGAACACCATTGCATTGAATCAATATGCTTCGATGCCACCTGGCATGTATCTTATAAAACTTACAAATGATCAAGGCGAAGTAAGAATTCATAAGACTTTAAAAATGGAGTAATTCTGTTTTTCTAAAAAGAAAAAAAGGCTAATCTTTAGATAAAGATTGGCCTTTTGCTTTCCTGTAATATTATGATGAATTTTCATTAACATTTAATATATTAAAGGTATCTATCTCTTTAAATACATATCAACTCCTAAATAATCCTGATTTTAAATGATGAGATGAGTAAATGAGTTGAACTCGAATTATTCACTAGACAATCTATAACGGGCATAAACTTAATCACAATCAACACTTCGCTAGCTTTTTCAGATTAACCATATAATAAATCTTCCAAATCGCCTTATTTTATAATATTTTCAGCCCCCATAACAATGCTCTAATGCATAATTCTTGTTTAACCTGACGATCAATTGTATACAATACATTCACTTGCGAGCTAGTAATCCCTAACTCGATTCAATGGTACATCATCTTTCAATGTAACGAAAGAAAAGATAATCTCTAAGTTTATATTAAATTAATTCATAATATAACATCAATTAAAACGCTACCTCAAAATTCTGATTATCAGATAATTATAAGGTATTTTTAAAAAAGTTCAAAAAATGTGTCACAAAATCTGAGTTCATTACACTAATAAGAAAAAGAAAAATGAAACGGATAAGCACTTATGAACCGGGAGGATATTATGTATTTGAAAGTACCTCATGTGGAAGGAATTGCTACTTTGAGAATTCAAAAGAGATTGCATTATTTGAGCGATTGCTAAAAAGGTATTTGTCGAATTATGTTTTGGTGCACAAGTTGTATACATCAAGTCAAGGGTATCATTTGGTAATCAAAGTGCGGACGGAAAAAACATTATTAAATCATTACATAAATAAAATACAATCAACAGGAAAGGCCATTGTATCGAAATTTAAAAAAGAACCATGGCGCATAGTAAGCGAGCAAGTTCGAATATTTCATAGTGTTTATGCAAAACTGGTAAATAAATTAAGAGGAAGACAAGGAGGTTTGGTTCAAAGTCGCTTTAAGAAATATCATTTTAGTTCAAAAGAGGAATTTGAGAAATATGTAAAACAGATGGACAAAGGGAAAGAGGTAGAAAGTCAGAGAAATGAGCGATACAAAGTTAGTATGCGGTGGAAAGAGGTGGTAGATTGGGGATATTATAGGAAAAAGGATTGGGTGGAGAAGTATGCTGGCAATGGATTTCCCGATCTCGTAGTATCAAAATTAATATCTCTAACTAAAAATCTCCATTCCTCAACTCCATTCCCCTAACTTCCATAATAAACACCCACAAAATAGCTTTGGATCTACTTAAAAGTATTTTTCCAACACTATTTTACATCTGTCTTAATTCTTATTTCATTCGTTCTTTGTAAAATCCTTACTTTGAATCAGGATTCCTTTAACTCGACCTTACTAAAAATATATAATACAAGAAACCCCATTAACATACTCACAATACTAATACCCATATATGGCGTTTCCATATATCCTCCTGGAAGAACCAATTGCTCTGACAGTATCTGAATTTCTTCTGGTAATGCTCGTGAACTACCCTGATGTATTATAATATCCCCTGTCTCTTTATCCAAATATGTCTCTACATTTCTCCATGGCCATATTTTTCTTAAAGACCCCACCATAAAACCAGTCAATAAACCCAATGTTACTTCTCTATAATGCTTGAATGTATACGACATAACTCTTGCAAAACTTAATAATCCCACTCCACAACCAACCATAAAAGTTAGCAACAATATTACACTACTAATTTCTTGGTCTTTTAAAACATGTTCTGCTGCATCTCTCACAACTGTATACATACCTAGTAATAACAGAATGAAACTTCCACTGACTCCTGGTAAAATCAATGCCGAGATTGCTATACATCCACACAAAAATACCCACAACAAATTAGTACTACCTTCTGTTGGTGACATGAACGTCACTATCAAAGCTATTGCTGCACCTATAACTAAAGCACTTATAACCTTGATATCCCAAGTCTTTATTTGTCGACCTATGTAAATTGCTGAAGCTATAATCAGTCCAAAAAAGAAAGCCCAAACTGGTGCAGGAAAATGTTCCAATAAATGCCCTATACCCAAAACACCGACTCCTATCCCCAAAACCATTCCCACAGCAAGTGTCAACAGAAACAATCCATCTATCTTCTTAAAAAAAGCTTTCAACTTGAAACTTGTCAATAATTTCAATGCCTGCACATCAACAGATTTAATAGCATTGATCAAACGCTCATATATTCCTGTTATAAATGCAATGGTTCCTCCCGAAACTCCTGGAATCACCTCCGCAACTCCCATACATGCTCCTTTCAATATCGTAAAAATGGAACCCTTTGATAATATCGACATATTTAGTGATGAATTTCGTTTTGATAATTAAACTCTATATTCATAGTGTCTACTTCGATTGAATAAGTTTCTATATCAGTTAACCTTGGCTGACCTGCATCGATCCACGCAGAATACCATATATTACCCAAGGCAGATATTGACTTTAACATTTGCTGCTCTACCATGCCATCCAATGCTTCATGATAAGCTTTGGCAAACTCTGCACACTCCACTCTCACTGTCCGCTCTAATCTTTGTTCATAACAATTTTGCAAATCAGAAGGATATGTTCTCCTTAGTCTTTTTTCGATTAACAACACACTATCTAAATAAGTATGTGTGTCCATTATAACTTCCCAAGCATAGGACTCTATATCTGATATATAACTTGCTGTACCTACCATGAAGTCATATTGATCCAATGCGAATAATTCCGGTAATCTACTTTCCCAAAAAGCATGAATTCCTACCTGATCCGTTAATTGTCCATTATAATTTATTGTAGTATGTAAGGGCACATGTGCATCCCCTATATAATGCCCTATATCTGCTGCATGTCGTAGTATCCCTTGTACATTCTTTTTGTCAAATGCGCCAACTAATCGATTGTATGTATATACCAAATTATAAGGTAATATACCATAATCTGTAAGAGAATCATGTACAATGGCTGCTACACAATCTTTGATTTCTGGATATAACAATCGTATATCCTCACATGTATACTCCCACTCATCATTAAAATAATCTTTCAATATTTTTTTATAAAATATCGAATCCATCATTTTATTTCCTGTCTCACGACATGCTTTTAAAAGAATCGTATCCCCTTTTGTATTTTCATATTGAATAACCAACATTTTATTGAACGCCGGAGCCCAGGAACGTGGTAACTCATCGAATGGTGCTTCTCCCCAGTAATCAATATCAATATAATGCCTTCCTGCCTCCTTTTTCAGAGCATATCGTCTCATATCAGGATCTACTGCATGTTCTCTAACATAATCAACGTGCGGTTTGAAAAAAGCAAAGAGCTTTTGTGGTAAAGTATACACAGCATACTCGTTTATGGTTCGGTGACCAAAAAAACCCCAATCTGGAGAAAATGATGAAAGTCCCCAAAGAACGAAAAAGAAAACAACAATTCTTTTCATATGCTAAATGTACAACTACTTGAAAAAATAGTCATAGGCATAAAGGAATTTTTTAGTCAATACTTGCTGCGTAAGCATGAATTTCTCACCTTCATTTACATTCACATAATATCGTTCTACAAAGTCACTAACCTCAGGACCTATTGATTCTCCTTCATATTCATACACTTCGTTATAACTATATAAATCTAGTTTCATTGTGTCTTGCCCCTCATTCACAACTCGCATTTTCAAATAAGGGTTCATGTACTGAACAATCGAATCTCGCAAATAATGATCGTTTTCATACGCCTCTGTGAAATACCCTTTATAGTACCCTTCCATATAATCTTCGGTTAATCTCATGTTCTGCTCTTTCGCAATGACAGGAGTAAAGGAAAACAAAGGTTCAGCTATGAAATCTCCATTTCTTTTTGTCAATTGAAAAGAACTATTCTTACTTCTTGGATATTCAAGTGAAACATAGGTAACATCTTTATCAGGGTAGCGGAACATAGCTCGATCAAGCCAATCTGTATCTTTCTTAATAAATCGTCCTCTAGTGGAACCTTCCATGCCTGGAATATTCATTAAATAAGGTTGCTTATACCCTTCCATAAGATAATATGTACCTCTCTCTCCCTGTGGAACTCCACCTACATAATACGATTTTATCAAATCATCATTTTTCCCAAAGACACGTACATATATCCCTATTCTTCCTATTGTCTTTAATATATTTTCTGTTGCTTTTTTGGGAGGAATACTTTCCATTTTCACTGCAGTCAATGCTTCAAGCAGAAGGAAAACTTGATTGTTATTCATTCGCTTTCCATTAACAAACCACAACTCTCCTTCCCTAGTAATTGTATTTAACTTCCCATCTTTAGAAGTGATCGTAACTTTCTCAATTAACTCCTCTTCTACAGCAAAATTTCGCTCCATCATAATGGCATCAATTTTGTCATCACCATCATTATAACTAACGAGAAAATAAACGCCCAGTGCCATCAATAACAAAATGCCTAGTAACAATGTCTTTTTCATTAATCCTTATTTTGCAAATCTTCTTTTCCGTATAATATAAAATAGAATCCCGAAAATCGCTAAAGCTGCTAACGGGAATGCAATATTAAGACTTTGCCAATACAATTTATTCTCTGATGTTTGAACTTCATCAAGAAGTCGCAATTTATACTCTTTTGCTCGGGATGCTAGTATTCCGTTTTCATCAAGCATATATTCAATTGCATTAAGAATCAACTCCTTGTTACCTTTATAAATCTTTCTCTCCCATTTATTATATCCTATTGGCGTAATACTTCCCGTAGAAACATTGAATTGATTTTGAATAAAGTCTACATCGGAGATGACCATCATTTTAGTCTCTGGACTTTCGTCCAAAAATGTACTCCCTATTTTTTCTAGTGCTGTGTTTTGGGCCGCTGTCAATCTGTTCTTGAATGCGCTTTCAAATTTCCCTTCCAATAATAAAGCAACTGGTTGTGCTCCTTTATTGAATTTATTAACTTGAGGTTTAATACCTAACATTCTAAAATTTAATTCTAGAGGTGCTAATTGATATCTACTATATGGACTCGAGGTCAAAAGAAATTCTTTTTTTATGCCTGGTTTCGTTACTACCGTATCTATTGTGCTAGGAAAGAACATATTTACTCGATCTATATTTTTAACGATAGGATGAGAAGATGTACTTTGAATTAAAGGATGGTAGTAATATTTGAACATATTCATTTGAGGTTTCCCTCCTGCTGAACCTACAACTTGTGGAATACTGGTGCATTCCAAGTCTAGTATTGTATTATCTAGTATCTTAAATCCATATTTAAAAAACAACCCATCCAATCTATTATCAATTGTGGGAGGCACATAACTTCTATTAAATGCTATACTATCCAATCTTACTTCCAAGCTTTCCACCAACCAAATAACCTTACCTCCATTCATGATGTATTGATCCAGCATAAATAAATTTCGGTCACTAATCTGACTTCTAGGGCCTGGTACAATCAACAAATCGATAACATCTGTCATTGTATAAACACTATCTAAATTAATTCGAATAGGATTATAATACTTCTTTAATTCATTCTGTAAGGATCCCATTTGAACAGTAGAAATTTCTCCATTTCCTTCTGTAAATGCTATAATTGGTCTTTCTTGTAGTTGTAATTTTTGAATGGCATTAGCAAATTTATATTCTAGAACTCCTTCTGCTATATGAAGTGTCTCATCATCGTAATTTGTCATTCCTTCTACTTCCAGTAAATTGACAACAACCTCTTTATTGAAATATTTAAATACAGCATAAGGAAACATTGGCTTCATAATATTTTCTTCTCCATCGAAATAATTAATGGTAGTAGGATATAATCTCTTATCCACTAAATTCTTCTCCATCAACTTATTTTCGTCGGGACTTCCACCGATAGGATCGGTAAATTCATAGCTTATGTACCGTGACTCGCCTTGAAACTCTTTTAATACTTGTTCTACACGATCTCTAAATCTTTTAATGCTTGCTGGAAAAGTGCCATCCAAATAGACCGAAATGAAATAATTATCATCTAGAGACTCTAGTAATTCCTGTGTAGGTTCTGTTAGTGTATATCTCTTATCTTCTGTTAAATCTAAATAGCCATAAACCCGCTGAGATATGCTATTGATTACAATCAGTAAGGCTAATAAGATACCAAGTTGTATATAAAGTTGTGCATTCTTCATCATGATCTATTCAACTTTAAAATACTAAAACTAGCGTATAAAAAGAATACGATTATACTTAAAAAATACACCACATTTCTTGTATCAATTACTCCTCTTGAAATGGATTCAAAATGAAATGCTATACCCAACTTTTCTATTGTATCATCAAGCCCTCCCACAAAAACTGGCAGTCTACTGATATAATAAAACACCCAGTAAATGAAAAAGCATAAAAAAGTACCCAGGACAAATGCTACAATTTGATTATTTGTAATAGTCGATGAAAATAATCCAATGGATACAAATACTCCTACCAAAAAAACCAAACCTATGTACGAACCTATTGTTCCACCCATATCCAAATTCCCTTTGGGTGAACCCAACATATAAACGGAATAAACGTAAATCAAAGTAGGTAGTAAAGCGATTAATACAAGTGATAGAGCAGCAAAATATTTTGCCAGAACAATCTCAAAATCAGTTATCGGTTTCGTTTGAAGAAATTCAATAGTTCCGTTTTGCTTCTCTTCTGAAAAAGAACGCATGGTTATAGCTGGAATTAAAAATGTAAAGACTACAGGTGTTATCAAAAACAATTGATTTAAACCAGCGAAATTATAATTTAATATACTTGTATCGTTAAAAACCCAAACAAACAAACCAAGGACTAATAGAAATATCCCTAGTGTTATGTAAGCGATTAAAGAACTGAAGTATGTGACCAACTCTTTCTTGTAAATACTAAACATTTTCCTCTTTTTGTGTAAGTTCAGTAAATATATTTTCGACAGAAAGTTTTACAGAATTCATTTCGAGAATAATGGCTTTTTGGGCTACAGCCCAATTAAAAATTTCTTTTCGTATATCTTTAGATGCCAATAATATATAGCTCGCATCTTGTTTTTTGAAACGTTTTAACCCTTCTATATTCAGAAGCATTGATTCATTGATTTCACTTTCAAATTCAACTGCAATTTGGTGTTCAGAACCCACTCTATCTTGTAACATATCAATAGGATCGTCAGCTACGAGTACACCTCTATTTATTATCAAAACACGATCACATAAAGCACTGACTTCTTGCATGATATGGGTTGAAAAAATAACAGTTTTTTCTTTCCCCAATTCTAAAATTAAGGAACGAATATCTCGTAATTGATTGGGGTCCAAACCTGATGTTGGTTCATCTAGAATAAGAACTTCAGGATCGTGCATCATCGCCTGTGCTAACCCTACTCTTTGACGATATCCTTTGGACAACGTGCCAATTAATTTATGTTGCTCTATCCCCAGACCTGTCATCTCAATAAGATCTTTGATGCGTTGATTGGGATTTGATATCTTGTGAATACCTGCCACAAATTTCAAGTATTCCTTTACATACATATCCTTATACAATGGATTATGTTCTGGTAAATATCCTACAGACTGTCTCACAGAAAGAGGATCTTTAATCACATCAAAACCATTCACTTTAGCTGTACCTGAGCTAGGCGTCGTATAACAGGTCAACATTTTCATAGTCGTGGATTTCCCCGCACCATTGGGTCCCAAAAAGCCAACTATATGTCCTTTATCTACTTTAAAACTAAGGTCATTTACTGCTAGCTGTTCTCCGTACTTCTTTGTTAATCCTTGAATCTCAATCGACATGATTTATCGCTATTTCTTTCCAGTTGTCTAATTGGGCTCTTAATTCATCTAGTTCCCAAGCATGTTGAACATCAAAATCTCCTATTCGTTCTCTACGCAATGATTTTAGATACCCTCCTGAACCAAGTGCTTTTCCAAAATCAAATGCTAATGAACGAACGTAAGTACCTTTTGAACAATCAAGAACAAAATGAAAATCATTTCCTTCTTGCTTGGTTATCTCAAAATGATGCACGATCACTTTTCGTGATTTAATCTCTGTTTTCTCCCCTCTCCTTGCCTTTTTATACAACCGTTCTCCATCAACTTTTATTGCGCTAAAAATTGGTGGCTTTTGATCAATTTCTCCTTGAAATGAATCAACAACTCTTGCTATCATTGCATCATCTACATGTTCTGTTGGAAAATGTGTGTCAATTTCCGTCTCCATATCATAAGAAGGCCTAGTGGCACCGATCGTTATGACACCTGTATATCGTTTTTCTTGAGCTTGAAAATGCTCAATTTTTTTAGTGTATTTTCCAGTGCATAAGATAAGTAATCCCGTCGCTAATGGATCCAGAGTCCCCGCATGCCCCACTTTCATTCGTTTTACCTTTTCAATCCTACTCACACGATTTCGCACAGTAGTTACCACATTGAACGAAGTCCATTCTAGTGGCTTATCAACAAGAATAACAGCTCCTTCTTTAAATAAAGGCCTTCTCTTACCTTTCTCCATATAGACCAATTCATCCGTCATGTTATGCAGAATATAAATAAGTGAAAATGAAAACGATGATGGCAACTGCAAAACAGTAATAGGAGAAATACTTCAATTGGCTTCTACGCACTAATGCGATCATCCATTTACAAGCAAAGATTCCTGTTATAAAGGCCGCTAAAAATCCAACTATTAATTCAATCCCTATCTCCCTCGATACCATAAATTCATCCGACAATACATCCTTTGCTATCTTTCCAAAAATCAATGGAACAACCATCAAAAATGAAAAACGAGCCGCTTTGTATCGATCAATTCCTAGTAAAACTGATGTGGATATAGTTGCTCCAGACCTAGAAATACCTGGCAAAATGGCAATCATCTGCGCTATTCCTATTAATATAGCATCTACCCACCCTACCTTTTTATCAGTAGATTTTGCTCGATCTGCTATAAATAAAATAATTCCTGTTATGACTAACATACAGGCAACTAAGATGATTTGTCCTGTAAAAAATTGCTCAATCATATCATCAAACAATACCCCAACTATTGCTGCAGGTATCATGGAAATAATAATCTTTAGAGAAAAATTCAGGTCCTCTTTTTGTCCTTTGAATAAACCTAGTACAATCTCTTTTATATCTTTCCAAAAAACAAGAATAGTCGACAAGGCAGTACCAAAATGTAATATGACAGTGAATAATAGACTCTTTTCGCTAATGCTCTCGTCATCCAATACATATTTGGCTATTTCTAAATGACCACTGGAGCTTACAGGTAAAAACTCCGTGACACCTTGGATTATACCAAGGATAATGGACTCAATAAATTCCATTTCTACTTCTTGAAAATTGCGTAAACTTCAACAATCAAGCCAGCAACCATAAAAATAGGGGCAATAATTGTTCTTCTTACACTGTAAATCTCATCAGGATTCCATTCAGTGGGTGCTTGATTTCCTCCTGCCATAAGAAAAAAGCCAATGACGATTAATAAAAATCCTCCAGCCATCCACATATAAAAGGGAGTACCATAAAGTAGTTCATCTTTTTTTTGACTACCTGAATATGTAACTTTTGCTTGCTTTGATTCACCTTCTTTCTTGGCCATAAGACATATAGAATTTTTACAAATGTATGTAATTTTTCAAGATTGACACTTCATGCTCTTTCCTTTATTTATAAAAGGATGATTTATCTGCTCCTAAGTACCGCTGAACTACAATATAAGTAGCCCATTGTGTTATCCCTATAGCAAATAAAACCAGTATTAAATATACAAGGAATACAAAACCGTAATTTATCACTTTAGTAAAATGAGTAAATTCAAGTGCTATCACAACAAGTAATACACTAAGTATCACGATTGCAAATCCACTTGAAATCAATGCAACTCGCAACGATTGAGAAATAAATGGCTTACGTATTTGAAAATATTCCGCACCCACCAATTCCATCGTTCTAATTTTGAATTTCTCTGTTTGCATACTTAGCTGAATGGTACTGTATATAAATCCAAAAGCGAAAATACTAAGAAACAGACCTATATATAACAACACTCGGGACAAGCGTCTTACATTTGCACCAATATATTCGTAGACACTTTCATAATATTGCACACGAACAATGTGTGTCATTTCTTCTAGTTCACTTTTCAAAAACTGTAATTCAGCAGTCGAAACATAATCATACTTTACGTTAAATGTTATGATCTCTGCCAAAGGGTTTTCAGTGGGCTGAATTAAAACATCACCTTGAAGCTCTTCATTCATAATTTGAATCGCTTCATCGGGCGAAATATAACGCACTGATGAAGATATAATTTTCTGATGCTGTTTTAACTTTTGTAAGACATTTTGAAGTTCCACTTCTGAATGCTCTGGTGATAACTCAACAATCAAATTGATATTCTCCTTTAATATATTGGAAATATTTTTTGCATGTAGACTTATAAGTCCGTACGCTCCTAGTAAGCATAATACAAGAATTATGCATATCATTGCAAAAAAAGACGTATTGTTTAATCGAAACATGCGCACAAATGTAGAAAGCCTTATTTTGACTTTGGGCTTAAAGCCCAAAAAAATTACAGCTACTATGAATTTATATAGTTTATTCTTTACAATATGTATGATGACGTGGGGTTCAACTTGCGCTGCACAATTGATCTTCAACAACCCTTCTTTTGAAGATGAACCGAGTGATGCAACTGTTCCTATGGGATGGTTCCCGTGTGAACCTGGTACTACACCCGATATTGGTCCTGGACCATGGGGCATTGATCTTGAAGCTGAAGAAGGAGAAACTTATGTTGGTTTAATTACACGTTCGGATGGAACATATGAAGCGATAGGACAACGATTTCCAGATGTGCTTGAAAAAGAATTGTGTTACACCTTTAAACTGTCCGCTGCAGCATGTGATACGTACAGTGGATTTAATGGACGAGTGAAATTTAGAGTTTGGGGTGGAACTAAGAAATGTAAACGTTCCCAATTATTATATGAAAGTGAAACGATCGATTATACAGAATGGAAAGAGCATGAAATAAACTTTACTGCTGAAAAAAAATTGAAATACGTCATCATAGAAGCTTATACCGATGAAGGTCCTATAAGAGGTCATATATTACTTGACAATATTACAAACATCACCAAATGCAATAAAGCCTAATGAAACATCCTTTTGTGATTTTATGGGCATGCCTATTACTTTTTTCTGCATGCGAACCCACTAAAAAAGAAAAATTGAAGTCGGAAATTCGCTTAGAGCGGTGGACCGTACAAGGCGATAGTCTATCATATGAAAAAGGTGAAATTCAATATCTAGAAACAACTATTTTCGATAAAAATGGTGATATTGAAGCGGTTGCTTATTATAACAACAATAAAGAGCTTACCGGAAAAGAGTCTAAAGTTTACGATAAAGAAGGACGTATCATTGGGGCTCAATTCAGAGATACTCAAGATTCATTGTTAAGCTACTATACGTATCAGCTTGATAACACTGGTAAAAAAACACAGTCCAAAGCTTATGATGCTATAACAAACGAATTATTGAGACAAGAAACATATAGTTATAACAGTGCCGGAAAACTTACTGGGAAAACAATCTTGGATAGCAGAGGATTACCAATGCGGAAATTTGAATTTAAACTCGATGAAAAAGGCAATGAAATAGAAGTCCGCGTATTAAACCCAAATGATGTCCCTATTCTTATTGAAGAATTTAAAATAACAAAATTGGATGGACAGAAAAACTGGATTGAAAAATGGGGTTTTGTAAATGATCAGCCGTTTTCTTATCTAGCTAGAGAAATAGAATATCAATAATCTTTGTGGTATAAAGACCTATTCATAAAAATTTCTTTTATATATATTTTTTAAATATATGGTTTAGGCTAATTTTGCGTCTTAATCAGGAATCTATGATCTCATTTTTTGGCGATCCCAAAACGAAAGTCTTTGCAGTTCAGCACGACACGTCTTTTAACGAAGAAACTTCTTCAAAACTCATTTGGCTATTTGGCAATTCTCCCTTTATTCCTTTGGATGAAATTAAGGCCTCTTTTATTGGTCCAAGAGCAAGTATGATTACTCCTTGGAGTACGAACGCTGTTGAAATTACGCAGAATATGGGTGTAGAAGGAATCACACGAATCGAACAATTTCAGCCCAAAATTGAAGGTGAAAAATTTGACCCCATGCTTTCCCAGCAGTTTGATTCTCTTCATCAAGAACTTTTCACCATCCTTTCCGAAAAGGAAAACATACTGGACATAGATGATATTCAGGCATATAATGAAGAAGAAGGTCTTTCTTTGAGTGATGAAGAAGTAGAATATTTAAATGCGCTGAGTGAACGATTAGGCAGAAAATTGACAGATTCTGAGGTATTCGGATTTTCTCAAGTCAACAGTGAACACTGCAGACATAAGATTTTCAATGGGACCTTTGTAATTGATGGCGAAGAGCAGGAAGAGTCGCTGTTTTCAATGATCAAAAAAACGAGTAAAACACATCCCAATACCATTGTTTCTGCTTATAAAGATAATGTCGCTTTTATAGAAGGTCCTATTGTGACACAATTTGCTCCACAAAAACCTGATGTTCCTTCATTGTATGAAGAAAAGGAGTTCAACTCTATACTATCTATAAAAGCTGAAACCCATAATTTTCCTACGACGGTAGAACCGTTCAATGGTGCCGCTACAGGAAGTGGCGGTGAAATAAGAGATCGATTGGCAGGTGGTAAAGGATCAATTCCTTTGTCGGGAACTGCTGTTTACATGACGGCTTATGCTAGAAATGGAGAAAATAAACCTTGGGAAAAAGCTATTGAACCAAGAAAATGGTTGTATCAATCTCCTTTAGATATACTGATAAAAGCAAGTAATGGTGCCTCTGATTTCGGCAATAAATTTGGACAACCATTGATCACCGGTTCCGTATTTACATTTGAACACGAAGAACACGAACGCATTACCTCTTTTGACAAAGTCATTATGCTTGCAGGGGGAATTGGCTATGGAAAAAAAGAGTTAGCGAAAAAAGATGAACCGAGCGCAGGAGATCGCATTCTGATATTAGGAGGTGATAATTACCGCATAGGTATGGGAGGTGCAGCGGTATCTTCTGCAGATACTGGAGAATTCAGTTCAGGTATTGAACTAAATGCAGTCCAGCGCTCTAATCCTGAAATGCAAAAAAGAGCGGCAAATACCATAAGGGCGCTTGTAGAATCCGATGAAAACCCTATAGTGAGTATTCATGACCATGGAGCTGGAGGACATTTAAATTGTCTTTCGGAACTTGTAGAAGAGACTGGAGGTAAAATTAATTTAGATGATTTACCTGTAGGAGACCCTACCCTTTCCGACATGGAAATTATAGGAAATGAATCTCAAGAGAGAATGGGACTTGTTATTTCAGAAAAAGATAAAGATATCGTAGCGAAGGTTGCTGAACGAGAACGTTCACCGATGTATGATGTTGGGGAAGTAACTGGTGATCACCATTTTAGTTTTGTTTCCAAAGATGGTTCAAGAAAACCTATGGATCTCGCTTTATCTGATATGTTTGGGTCAAGCCCAAAAACCATCCTAAGAGATGAAACATCTTCTGTTACCTTTCAAGAAATTTCATATGACAAGGAGGAAATGTACCTATATGTTAAACGCATATTATCATTGGAATCAATTGCCTGTAAAGATTGGTTAACGAACAAGGTCGATCGTTGTGTAGGAGGACGTGTTGCTACCCAACAGACATGTGGATCCTTGCAGTTACCCTTGAACAATGTGGGTGTTATGGCTTTGGACTTTAAGGGAAAACACGGAATTGCGAATGCAATAGGTCATGCTCCTGCTGGTAGCTTAATCAATCCAATTAAAGGAGCTCAACAAGCCATTGCAGAATCTTTAACCAATATCATATGGGCACCTCTGCAGAATGGATTGACTTCAGTAAGTCTTTCTGCCAATTGGATGTGGCCATGTAAAAATAAAGGGGAAGATGCTCGCCTTTACAAAGCAGTAAAAGCGGTTTCTGACTTTGCCATCGAACTAGGTATTAATATACCAACAGGTAAAGATTCCTTGTCAATGGCGCAGAAATATAGTGATAAAACTGTTTTGTCTCCAGGAACAGTTATCATTACAGCTGCCGGTCATGTAAGCAATGTTCGTAAAACGGTTGAGCCTGCTATGAAAGTAGAAGGAGGTGATCTTATTTACATAGATTTCTCAGGAGAGCAAAAAGTATTAGGAGGATCGAGTTTAGGTCAGGTATTGAGTTCTGTTGGCAAGGTTACGCCTGGTGTTAACGATGGTAAGGCTTTCGCCCAAAAGTTCAATTGCATTCAATCTGCTATAAAAGATGGAATGATTGAAGCTGGACATGACATCTCTTCTGGTGGTCTTATTACGACTCTTTTGGAAATGTGTTTCCCAAATCCTTCAGTAGGTGCGTCTTTAAATCTCGATAGTATTAATGAACATGACGTCATAAAATGTTTATTTGCAGAAAATTGTGGAATTGTTATTCAAGCAAAAGATGATGAACTCGCTGCTTATTTACATGAAAACAATATAGATTTCACTACATTAGGCAAAAGCAATAATAGTGGTATTTTAACCATAGAAAACGCAGGTGAAAAATGGGCTTTTGATATAGAAGAATATAGAGATATTTGGTATAAAACATCCGCAGACTTTGATGCCCATCAGACTGCTAATGACCTTTCAATTGAAAGATTTAAGCATTATAAAAAGCAGCCGCTTGAATTTATTTTTCCTGAAAAATTTGATGGAAAAGCACCAGAATATACAGGACCTAAACCAATAGCTGCCATCTTAAGAGAAAAAGGGTCGAATTCGGAACGAGAAATGGCAAATGCCTTATTTCAGGCTGGATTTGAAGTTCGAGATGTACACATGACAGATCTCATAAGTGGAAGAGAAACATTGGAAGATGTTGATTTCCTTGGTGCTGTAGGTGGATTTTCGAATAGTGATGTACTAGGGTCGGCGAAAGGATGGGCAGGGACAATCAAATATAACGAACAAGCTAAAACAGCCTTTATGAACTTTTTTCAGAGAGAAAATACATTATCTGTGGGAATTTGTAATGGTTGTCAATTGTTTTTAGAACTTGATTTAATAAACCCAGAACATGAGCGGCTTGCAAAGATGGGACATAACTTGAGTCAAAAACATGAGTGCAGTTTTACATCAGTTGAGATTCAAAAAAACAATTCCGTAATGTTATCTTCCTTGGAAGGAGCGAAACTGGGGGTTTGGATTAGCCATGGTGAAGGAAAATTTAATTTGCCGATGGACGAATCATCGTATAACATTGTGGCAAAATATGGATACGATGCCTATCCAAGTAATCCCAATGGCAGTGATTATAATACTGCAATGATCTGTAGCGCAGATGGCCGTCATCTTGCTACCATGCCACATATAGAACGAAGCTTTTTTGCATGGAACTGGGCATTCTACCCTGACCATCGAGAAGATGAATGGAGTCCATGGGCACAAGCCTTTGTAAATGCTAGAAATTATATCGTTAATCGAAAGAAATAAAGGCTATTTTTATCTTAGCGATCAAGAACACTTAAATCGCCAAAGAAACAAGATCTCTTTGGGGCCCCGACCCTATTATACCTTGAAAGCTTTCCTTAATAAGGGCAGAAATATTTATTTTTAAATTTCTTTTCTTTTCATATGAATTAATGCCAATTAAACCATGAGTGAAAACAAAATTGAATATTCTTCCTCATTCAAAAAGAATGCAACAACAGCTGTTTTTGCAATCATCTTATTCATATTATCTTATTTAGTTCTTCTTTCAGCAGCAATAGTTTTAACCATCGCCTGTATTTATCTAGGATATTCTATGATCGTAATAGCACCTGGGTTTTTTTCTATTGTTTTAGGAATAGGTTGCGGTGTACTAGGCTTATTGATTTTGTTTTTTCTCATAAAATTTATCTTCAAACAAAAAAAAATAGATCGATCTCATTTTATTCATATTCGGAGAAGTGATGAGCCGAAATTATTCGAAATGATAGATGAGATTGTGCATGAAGTCGACACAAAAGCTCCAAAAAAAGTATACCTATCGCCTGATGTTAACGCTGCAGTATTTTATGATTCAAGTTTCTGGAGTATGTTTCTACCTGTACGCAAAAATTTAATCATAGGAATGGGCTTGGTGAATACCGTATCGGTTGATGAATTAAAAGCCATTTTATGTCATGAATTTGGGCATTTTTCTCAGCAGTCGATGAAAATAGGAACCTATGTTTATAATGTAAATCACATCATTTTCGATCTATTAAATGATAACGAATCATTAAATAAAGTAATTGGGTTTCTTGGAAATTTTGGGTTTATTTCGCTTTTTGCTTTTCTAGGCGTTAAAATCATAGAGGGAATCCAATGGATTTTAAAGCAAATGTATGGGATTGTAAATAGAGCCTACATGGCCTTATCAAGAGAAATGGAATTTCATGCAGATGAAATTGCTGCATCTATTACAGGTTCAGCCCCTTTGTCATCTTCTCTTTTACGTCTATCCTTGGCAGAAATGGCATTGAACAACACCTATGCATTTCATGAAGCTAGACTAGATACCAATGAACGTCCTGAAAATATTTATGAAGAACAATCCTATGTTATGACCTATTTCGGAAAACAAAATAATTTAGAATTTCGACATGGACTTCCCTTTGTTACATTAGAAGAGACAAAAAAATTCAACAAATCAAAGCTCATTATAAAAGACCAATGGGCTTCACATCCCAGTTACGAAGAAAGAATTGCCCATATCGCACAGTTTAATCAGCCCCAAAATACTCAGCCTTCGCCAGCAGCTAGCATTCTTCAGCAAGCTGCTAAATGGCAAAAACAATTAACTAGAAGAATATTCAAACATTTGCCCTATAAGCAAGAGCCTACTCTAAAAAAACTAGATGATTTTATCCCTATTTTTCATACAGACTATCAAGAAAACACTTTTCATACGCTTTATAAAGGCTATTACGATGTCCACAATCCTATTTTTCCTTTAAATAAGGATATATCGTCTGATTCCACCGATACATTTGAAGCATTATTCCAAGAAAAAGAAGTAGAAAAAATCTATGTTTTATCTGGTTTAATTGATGATTTAGAGATCATAAAAAGTATATCAAAAAAAGAACTTGACGTAAAATATTTTGATTATAACGGCACAAAATACAACAGAAAGCAATGTACATCATTGATCAATACATTAGAAAAAGAGCTGTCTATATTAAGGGAAGATAGGGCAAAACATGACCAAAAGATCTATACTTTTTTCAAACAACTAGAATCAACAAAACAAGCTGATCCTAAAATTGACCGATTTTATGATACCTTTCTAGACTTTGACACAAGATATAAAGCATATCATCAAGTATATATTGAAATAATTCCAGCTATGGATTTTTTCCAGTTTCAACTTTCATGGGAACAAATTTTAGACTATTTGGAAAAGTTAAAAAAAGAAGAAAAGAAATTGAAAAGTTCCATCCAAGAGATTGTAAAAGACGACCTTTTCAATGAATCACTTACCCCTGAAATGAAAGAAAACTTTGAATTATACACCAGTTATTCATGGGATTATATTCGAAATTCACGTTACGAAGAAAAGAATTTAAATATCCTTTTTAAAGCTGTAAATGATTATTCCTTAGTACTTAATAAAACGTACTTTTCTTTAAAAAAGCAATTACTGTCTTATCAAGTAGAATTATTAGAACATTCAACAAAATGAAAGCACATTATTTAGCAATAGAAGCTGGTGGCACTAAATGGCTTATTGCAATAGGTACCACAGAAGGAAAAGTATTGGAGGAAATAGAAATTAAAACAAGTTCTCCTGATGTATTAATGCCACAAGTTAATCGTATTATTAGTGAATTTGAATCGAAATACAAGAACATTAAAGGCTTAGGTATTGGAACATTTGGCCCTATAGATATCAATCCATCCTCCCCCACATATGGGCTGTACTTAAATTCTACTAAAACTGCATGGACAGGGTTTAATGTTGTAGATTATATAAAGAAAATCATTGGCTCTCGCTACCCCATCTATCTAGATACAGATGTGAACACTGCTGTATATGCAGAATATTCTTTAGGAGCAGGAAAAGGAAAAGCAAACATATGTTATGTCACAGTTGGGACTGGAATTGGTGGTGGAGTGATCATGAATGGTAAAATTTTAAAAGGTCGCTTACATCCTGAAATTGGCCACATGAATGTCACCACATCCATTCTTGAACCTCAAGAACACTTTTCTGTGTGTAACTTTCATGAAAATTGCGCTGAAGGGAAAGCGAGCGGTGTAGCTATGGCCAAAAGATGGAATGCTTCACCCGACGAAATGCCGTCATTAGCATGGAAAATAGAGGCGGAATATTTAGGACAACTCGCAATGAATATAACAGCCGCTTATAGTCCCGATTGTATCATTTTTGGAGGAGGCGTGATGCAAAATAATAGTATTTTATCGCTCATTCGTGAAGCTTTCAAAGTACATGTAAACGAGTATTGGTCTTTACCTCCTTTAGATTCTTACATTGTCAAAAGCAAATTAGAGAATCGAGCTGGCCTTATTGGCGCTTTACTTCTGGCAAAACAAGAACCATCTTCATAATTTTAATTTTATCCGAATTAAAACAGGATTGATTAATACCTTTTACATTCTAAAAATTAAAAGGCTAATAACCCGAGTCAACTTTAAACATTTTGATCGATTTATCACTTTATTGTACATAAAGTGTAGACTTCATGAATTATAAAAAAAACTACTTGGTTCATCCCCAGGTAATCTCCATGACGCTTCTTATAGCAGGTGTAACATTCTTATTCATCGCTTTTTCAGGCTCATACATTTACACTAGGATCCAATCTGGAATTCCACCCATAAAATTACCTTGGCTTTTTTATTTCAATACAGGCATCTTGTTGGCAAGTTCATATGTTCTAAGAATCTGTAAAAAACAATATTTAGAAGATGATACGGTTGGTTATCAGCGTAGCTTAGCCCTTACTCTTGGTTTAAGTATTTTATTTCTTGTATTACAAATAGTGGCCTGGTATCAACTCATTTTCTCAGGAGTCTTGGTTAATCAGGATAATATGGCCTCGTTTGTTTATTTAATATCCGCAGTTCATTTTGCGCATGTTATAGTAGGGATTCCATTTCTGGCTTTATTCTTATACACTGCTATCAAACGTATGAAAGAACCAGTAAGTGTTTTAGTTTATTTCAGTGATCCTGACAAAGCACGAAAACTAAAGTTATTGACGATCTATTGGCATTTTTTGGACATTCTATGGATCTATTTGGTCGTTTTCTTCGCCGTTAATTATTTCTTTTTTTAATAATTTTATGTTGTAAAAGAGCAATTCAACGTTCTTATTGTATTACATTTTAAAATATATGTACCTTTGGGCTCGAGCCCAAAAATCATTATACATTAGTCATCAATAATTTTATGAGAATGAAATTTTCGCATTACATCTTTATTTTCAGTGTTTTCTTTGCATTGCTATCATGCGGAGGTCCCAAAGGAGCTCAAAACATAAGTGGTTCCATTTCGGATGCACCAAATATGAACGTATATTTTGATAAAATCACACCGAGTGGAAATACACGTGTACTGACCAATACGCAAACAAATGGCAGTGGCCAATTTGATTTTGTGTTCGAAGAAGTTAATGATGAAGGGGTCTATAGAGTGCGTATAGGGTCTACCAGTGTGTTCATGAGACTAAGCAAAAATGACACGAACGTGGAAATAAATGGAAGCCTTGCTGACAAAAAGAACATTGCAGTTTCAGGTTCCGATGCTACTTTGAATCTTCAAAAAGCAATAGGCGACATTGCACTTGCCAAATCAACTAGAAAATCAGTGGATCAAGTCATTCTCAATGTTTCAGATCCTATTAGTGCTACTTATCTTGCAAACAAAGAATTTGGAGGAAATGCTTCTAAGCTGGCTTTATATTCTGGTTTAAGTCAAAAAATGAATGCGGCTTATCCTGGAAGTGAATATTCTAAAGAGCTTGAATCTACTGTTGCTCAAATTAAGAAAACAGTTCAAGCACAGAATAGAAAATACGCTGTTAAAGTAGGAGACGAAGCACCAGATATTGTAGCATCTTCACCTGATGGGAGTGTTAAAAAATTATCGGATCTAAAAGGAAAAGTTGTATTACTTGATTTCTGGGCAAGTTGGTGTGGACCTTGTAGAAAAGCTAATCCGCATGTTGTAGAAATATACGACAAGTATAATAAAGACGGATTTGAAGTATATTCATTTTCTCTTGACGGTATAAATCCTAGAAACCTACAACGTCTGGGTAATGATCCGAAAAAAATGGAACAAGCTAAGGAATCTGCAAAGCAAAGATGGATGGCTGCTATTGAAAAAGACAACTTGAAATGGGATACACATTCTAGCGAACTTGCTCACTGGAACTCCAAAGCTCATAAGCAGTATGGTGTTAGTTCTATACCAACTACATTTTTAATAGGTAGAGATGGTAAAATTGCTGCTTTAAATCCTAGATTTAATTTAGAAGAAGCCGTACTTGCAGCTCTTTAATACCATATCTAAAATGTAGAATAATTATAGTGGCGTTTTGTATATTTTATGTTGTTGAACTCACTTGAGCTTGATAAAGTAATATGGATGCGCTAGAAGCTACATTAAGAGATTCTGCCCCTTTATTGTTACTAGACTCTATGAACACGTTATGATCCGCACGTGATAATAAGCCATTTGTAATGCCTTTTCCCTCATTTCCTAAACATAAAATAAAGTCGGAAGGCCAAGTAAATGCATGTAAAGACTCGCCTTGTAAGGAAGTCACAATAATAGGGATTGAAGCTTGACTCAATTCTTCAAATGAAATCACTTTATGTTTAATCTTGAAAATAGCTCCCATCGAGGATTGAATAACCTTTTGGTTCCATATTTCAGTTGACCCCTCTCCTATCAATACACCATCCAAGCCAAACCACGCAGCTGTTCGTATCATTGTACCCATATTCCCTGGATCCTGCGCATGTTCCAAAAATAAATACCTCCCTTTTTGGGCGAAAGCCCCTAGTGAAAAATCGGTATGCATAGACCCCAAAGCCATGATTCCAGTCGAATTCTTCATGCTGGACATCATCTCCATCTGTTTGCCAGTCGCAACCAATATTGACACATCTGTATTTTCAAGAAAATGCTGATGCTCTTTCGCAAAAGCATCTGATACGATGCAATAATCTAGATAATCAGGGACATCTACCAAAAGTTCTTTTACCAATTTTATGCCCTCAATAGTATATTTATTATACTTTTGTCTATACTTTTTCAGTTTAAGAGATTGTAAAAACTTTACTTGTTTATTCGTAATTTTGGTAAAATCCATAAGTGTTCCGTAAGTCCACAAATATAAAAGGTTTATTTCTCCTTATTGCCATTCTTTCTCTTAGCTCGTGCAGCGTTTCAAAATATCTTGATGACAATCAGTATCTTGTCAAAAAAAATAAGGTTGTAATTGAAGACAAAGCCAATAGCAAAGATGATGGTGAACTCATCTACAACTTGGAATCTTTAGTTATTCAAAAACCAAATACAAACTATGCGCTAACCCCTAGAGAACTTATCTATTTTCGGAATAAAGAAGAATATGAATCGACTGAGAAAAGAGAAGGTAGGCTTAAGGAAGCACAGCGCCCCGTCATTCATAATGACATTCTCATGCAAAAGACGGCTGAACGAATGGAAAAGTATCTCCGCAACTCGAAAGGGTTTTACTTTGCTAAAGTCATCCCTTCAGCAACGCTTTCTCAAAAAAGAGCCATTGTTACTTACACCGTATTTACTGATGTTCGCTATACTGTTCGGTCGAAGGAATATTTTGTTGACGACCCGAAGTTAATGGAAATGGTCGAAAGATACGAAGAAGGTTCGCTCATAAAGCCAGGAACTAAAATAGATGAGTCTATTTTCGAAGCTGAAAAATCGCGTCTTTTTACAAAACTTCAGAACAAAGGTTATGCGGCTTTCGCCAAAAATTTCATAGAATTTCAAGCGGATAGCTCGAATATGCAAATGGATGTATTTGTTCGTATTTCGCCACCTCCTAATCAAAAGTACCATCAGAAATACAAAATAGGCAAGATTACGGTTTATCCTAATTACCTTGGGACGAAAGAAGATAATACTCCTTTTAGGGAAATTTACGATGGAGTTACATACGAGTTCACTACGAATGATCCATTTGTTAAGGCTTCTGCAATAGGAAGAGTAATTCAACTACAAGAAGGTCAACAATACAAAAAAAGATATGTAGACAATACGTATGCGTCCCTTTCTAAACTGGGTACCTATCGTTTTATCAACATTGCGAGTCAGGTAAACCCGCTAGATAGTTCCATAATTGATTATTCTATTTTTCTGACGCCAATAGAGAAAAAATTAGCTTTCGATTCATCTATAAATCTGTTTTACACCTTCATCAACCAACAAGGAGGAAACATCAATAGACTTGGGGTATCAGCAAATACATCTTTTACTAATTCGAATACATTTGGAGGTGCCGAAAAGCTTTCTTTTTCTGCAGAAGCAACAGGAGAAATTACCTTGGCAAGACAACCGGATGAAAACTTAAACTTTTCATTGCAATCAGGTCTAACACTGCCCCGATTAGTAGATTTCAGGGGAAGCATTGACAAGTTATTGAATGTTGACCTTGTGCATTTTAAAAAGCGAAGTGAAGATGCGAAGATTGATATAAAAAATAAAACTGTTACTACTTATTTTGCAAGCTACAGTTTTATTCAGCAATTCAATGACTATACCATACACAGTTTAAATGCATCGGCAAGTTATGAATTCAAGCCCAATTCTAAATTCAATTATTTCATTACCCCGCTCAATGTAAATAGCCTCTCAACAAATGTAGATTCTGTTTTTCAAGCTCAAATTCTAGACTCTTTTCCGCTTTTGGCGCGATCATTTGACAAAAGATTGATTACAACGTTCGCCATACCGAACTTACTATACCAGATGAGTTCTCCTGTTTTCGACAATGGATTCAATTGGAACATACAAGTTAATAGTGAGATATCGGGACTTGAAATATTGGGATTGAATGGATTGTACAATCTTGTCTCTGGAAATACCGACACATGGGCTATCCAATTAGCTCCGAACAATATTTTTGAATTTTCTCGCTTCGCACTGATCGATGCAGATGCTAATGCCACCCAAATCATTTACGACAAACATAAAATTGCAGGTCGAATACGGGCTGGAATTGCACTCCCCCTGTTACAAAATGACGTTATTCCATTTGTACGGCAATTTTATGTAGGTGGAGGAAACAGCATAAGGGCTTGGCAAGTACGAGAACTAGGTCCAGGAGGTTACAATCAACCACCTTCCAATAATGGTACTTTCAATCAAAGCGGAGACATCGTCCTAGAAGGCGGTATCGAATATCGATTTCCAATAACAGGAATTTTTGAAGGTGGTGTGTTTTTGGATGCTGGAAATGTTTGGATTATCAATGAAGATCCCGATCGTCCCGGAGCACAATTTAAGTTTGATGAATTTTATAAACAAATAGCCGTAGGTACAGGGTTCGGATTGAGAATGGATTTAAGCCTTTTTATTGCTCGAATTGATTTCGGTTATCGATTACGAAATAACTTTTGGGATAATGGGTATTCAGCTTTGCCAAAATCGGATTTTTCAAGTATATATTCTTATGCAGTTTCTCCTAATATATCTTTTGCCCTAGCATATCCTTTCTAAATTTAGGTTCAAACAATTCTTTGACATTAAACAAGATATTCTATCTATATTATTAGTTGAAATGTGCACACTATTAATACTTTTGCATGCTTATAAAGAAACGATATGCAATTCAACACAAGTCAGATAGAATCCAAGTGGAAAGAATATTGGAAAAAGAATGATACGTATAAGGTATCTAATGCCTCTGAGAAACCAAAATTCTATATTTTGGATATGTTTCCCTACCCTTCTGGAGCAGGTTTACATGTGGGCCATCCTCTGGGTTATATAGCTTCTGACATCTATGCAAGATACAAAACCATGAAAGGGTTCAATGTATTGCATCCCATGGGTTTTGACGCCTTTGGATTACCTGCAGAGCAGTATGCAATCCAAACAGGAGTTCATCCAGCAGATTCAACTGCTACAAACATTGCGATGTACAAAAAGCAATTGAATAACATAGGTTTTAATTATGATTGGTCAAGAGAGGTTAATACTAGTAACCCATCTTATTACAAGTGGACACAGAAAATCTTTTTATTGTTGTATAACTCATTTTACAACACAAAAGAACAAAAAGCACAATCCATCTCCTCTTTAACAGATGCTTTTTCGGTAGGTGGTTCATCGCATATTCAAGCATATTCAGAAGACATTCAACATTTTAGTGCTGATGAATGGGCTAGTTATGACCTTAACCAAAAAGAAGAAATCCTCACAAATTATAGATTAGCTTATCGAAAGATTTCCTATGTAAATTGGTGCGAAGAACTAGGAACTGTACTTGCAAATGATGAAGTAAAAGATGGACTAAGTGAAAGAGGTGGTTATCCAGTTGAGAAGCGTGCTATGATGCAGTGGTCATTAAGAATTACTGCGTATGCAGAACGATTGTTAAAGGATTTAGATCAATTGGAATGGAGTGATTCTTTGAAGGCAATGCAGCGAAATTGGATTGGTAAAAGTAGTGGTGCTAAAGTGTTTTTTGATTTAGATGGATTTGATGAAACGGTTGAAATTTTCACGACTAGACCCGATACAATATTTGGTGCGACGTATATGGTTATGGCTCCTGAACATGATCTTGTACAAAAAATTGCAACCCCTGAACAGAAACAAGCTGTAGAGGACTACCTACAGTATGTAGGGGCAAAAAGTGATATCGAACGTTCTTCTAATACGAAAGATGTAACAGGTGCTTTTACTGGGGCTTATGCAATCCACCCTTTCACAGGAAATAAATTACCCATATGGATCAGTGAATATGTTCTGAAAGATTATGGAAGTGGAGCTATTATGGCTGTTCCTAGTGATGATGAAAGAGATCAGGCTTTCGCCCAAAAATTTGATTTGCCTATCATTGAGGTGGTCGATCAATCCGATTATCCTTCGGCTGAAAAATTTGAGAAGAAAGGGAAAATGATCAATAGTGATTTTCTTAATGGAATGGAGGTGAAAGATGCTATTAAAGCGGCTACTGCAGCTATTGCAAAGATGGGTAAAGGTTCGAAAACCATCAATTACAGATTACGAGATGCAATATTTAGTAGACAACGTTACTGGGGAGAACCATTTCCTATAAAATACACATCGGATGGGATTGTAGTGGTAGATGAAGATAGTCAATTACCTATAGAACTTCCTGCTTTGGATAATTTTAAACCTACAGCTAGTGGAGCTTCTCCCCTAGCAAGAGTTACGAATTGGGTAAATGAAGGTGCATATACAAGAGAAACTGATACCATGCCAGGTTATGCCGGTTCCAGTTGGTATTTCCTACGGTACATGGACCCTCAAAATGAAAATGAATTTGCATCAAAAGAGGCACTTGAGTATTGGCAAGATGTAGACTTATACATAGGCGGTACCGAACATGCTGTAGGTCATTTGATGTACAGTAGATTTTGGCATAAAGTCTTGTTTGATTATGAAAAAGTACCAACTAATGAGCCATTCAAAAAACTGATCAATCAAGGTATGATTCAAGGAGTTATTGAATCCCTTGTATTATTGAAAGAGAAAAAAGATGGAAAGGCACAGTTTATAACCGAAGAACTAAGATCAAATTATGCAAAGGATGACTATGCCTTGATTCCTGTATTTGTAGACTACATTACCGATTATGGCAGTAAAGATTCTCATTTAACCTTGGAAGGGATTCAGAAATTTATAGATTGGAGACCTGAATATAAGGATGCATACTTTATAACGAGCAATGGCACGATTGAAGGTGTTGCGATAAACGAATTGTCAGATCAATATCTCATGCATACAGTTTCTGAAGTAGGTAAAATGTCAAAGCGTTATTTCAATGTGATCAATCCAGATGATGTGGTTGCGCAATACGGAGCAGATTGTTTTCGTATGTATGAAATGTTTTTAGGACCAATAGAACAGTCCAAGCCATGGGATACGAAAGGTATTGATGGAGTATCCAAATTTTTAAGAAGATTGTGGAGTTTATTTTATGATGACAATCAACACCTACTTATTTCGGATGAAGACCCTACTAAAGCCGAATTAAAGATCCTTCATAAAACTATACAAAAAGTTGAGCACGATATTCATCATTTTTCTTTCAACACGTGTGTTAGCACCTTCATGGTGGCAGTGAACGAGTTGAAAAAGGCAAATTGTCATAAGAAAAGTATTTTATCTCCACTTGTTGCTTTGATTGCTCCATTTGCTCCGTTCATAAGTGAAGAGTTATGGGAAACATTGGGTGAACAAGGAAGCGTACATCAAGCAACGTATCCAGAATTCAACGCATCTCATACGAAGGAAGATGAAATAACATATCCTGTTTGCTTTAATGGAAAGAAACGACTTGAAGCGACGTTTGCAGCTGATACATCAAGAGATGATATCATGAAGGATGTTATGACTTTAAATGGAATTGATAAATATCTGGAAGGTAAAACACCTAAAAAGATCATTGTTGTTCCAGGAAGAATGATCAACATTGTCGTATAAGAACGTATACTTTTTTCCTTTTTTTATCGAGCAGCATATTGATTTGTTAGAAGATTAATGAAGCCTAGTAAATAAATCTGGCAACTTAATTACATATACAAGATAATTATATGATATTTTCCTATATATATGTACATTTAACCTGAATTAAAGAACCAGCACATAACACTGATATGCGCTACTTTTGGGCTCGAGCCCAAAAAACTTATTGTAATTTAGTCTTTTAAGGCCACACTGAAGGATTAAAGTAACTTGAGAATAGGAAATGAGACAACTAAATCAATGGCATATTAAAAATAAGCTTTTCCGTTGCTTGTTGATGCTGTTCATGGTATCAACACACGCACTTTCAGCATCAGTATGTTTCACGCCAAATTCCATTCAACAAATTGCAAACACATCAAATTCCATTACAATATCATGGTCTGATTTTTCAACACCTTCGGATGTTTTGCACTACGAAGTAAGCCATACGCTTTTGGGCGAAAGCCCAGACCTTAATACGTTCGAAATTGTGGAGGATAAAATGATTATCCTTGAGGCATTAAATCCTGCATCTTCTTATGAAATACGAATCCGAACAGCCTGTATTAATGGGAATACAACGTGGTCAAATCCTGTATATGTATACACTAAGATAGATCCAAATTCTGTATGTAATATGAATGTTCTCATTGAAGATAATTCTTGCACAGACCCTATGCAATTCCAATACAATGTGGAAAATCAAGGAGATTCACTTGGTATTAATACATTTATACGCAGTGTAAAAATAGCGATGGCTCATAGTTGGCCAGCAGACATAGAATGTTCTCTAATTTCGCCTAGTGGAACTGAAATCATCCTTTTTCAAGACAAGGGAATAGGCACATCCAATGTGGGAAGCTTTCCAGACTATTGCAATCAACCACTCACGCTTGATATGTCAGCATGCGAATCTGTTGAATCAAGTTCCAACGGCCTAAAAGGAGCATTACGTCCACAAGAAGATTTTTTAGCCTTTTATGAAGGGAATGAAAATCCAAATGGAGATTGGTTGTTACAAATATGTGATGATGCAAATGGTCAAATTGGTATATTGAGAGCTTTTGAAATTGTCTTTGAAGAAATAGCTTGTCAAGCACCTGAATCAATAGGACTACAAGATATTACTGATACAAGTGTGGAATTGATCGTTCCAGGATCATCCTGTGACTCGCTAGAAATTACCTTGATTGACGAAGAGATGGATACCGTAGTGTATCTTATCATCCCATGTGAAGCAGATACTCACCTTATAGAAAACCTATCTCCTTCTAGCATTTATTCTATTCAATATGCTGCGTCCTGTGCTTCAAATGCATTGCCACTTTCGTGCAGCACTACATTTCAGACCTACTGCAATCCTTCAACACTAGAGGAGAATTTCGATTTGGAATCAGATTGCACTGTAAACTGCAGTACGTGTAGCACTGGTGAAACATTCATCAATATGACACTCAATCAATGGAAAATAGGTTCAGGAGCAACAAATACAGACTTTACTGGTCCACTAGAAAGCTTGTTTGCGTCAGGTCGATATGTATACTTGGAAAGTTCAGAAACATGTAGTGAAGAAGATTATATATTGCAATCTTCATGTCTTGAAATTGTAGAAGAGCAATCTTGTAATATCTCTTTTTACTATCACATGCGTGGAATAGAAATCTCTTCGCTTTTTACTGAAATCAGCGTAGATAATGGAACAAATTGGTATCCTGTATGGGAAGAAACTGGAAATCAATCTGATTTTTGGCAGTTGGCAACAATAGAATTGGATATGGCAGTCGGTACTTCTTTTCAAATACGTTTTAGAGCAACGAATCCTGATGGGGATCTTGGAGATATTGCATTGGATCAAATAAGATTTTCTGGAATACAAGAAGTCAACGCTGCAGACCAAATTGTATACAAGGATGAAGATGAAGATGGATATGGTTCCAATATTGACAGCCTATTTTACTGCGGAAATTTTATTCCAGAAGGTTATATCACTATAAAAGGTGATTGTGATGACAACAACTCTTTAATTAATCCTTCCATTGCTGAATCAGAATGTAATGGTATAGATGATAATTGTAATACTCTCATTGATGAGGACTCTGGTAGTAGTTTAAGTTATGGCATTGTTTCCGTACAAAATCAAACATGCAATGGGATTATGGATGGAAGCATCCAATTAGTGCCTTTCGGCGGAATAGAACCTTACTCAATTGTATGGAATAATGGATTAGAAGAATTTAGCATCGATTCATTGATGGCAGGTGAGTATTATGCTACCATATTTGATGGAGGGAATTGTGCAGTGGTCACCGATACGATTACGATACAATTACTTCAAAGTTTTGATTTTCTTGTGTGGTCGGTTCAAAAAGCAACTTGTACAGGACTTGAAGATGGTTCTATTGACATTGTTCATGATGAAGACAACGGTCCTTTCTCTTATAACTGGAATACAGGAGACACGAGTCCACAACTCCAGTCGATTGATCCAGGAAATTACAGTTTGACAATTACCGATGTAAATGGATGTTCTATTGAATCCGGATCCATTCACGTTCCATCTGAACTATTAGTGTCCATCGAAATAGATTCAATAAAAGACGTAAGTTGTGCGGAAGCAGAAGATGGATTCATCATTTTAGAAACTGATTCAAGCTACCAAAGTATAACATGGGAAAATGGAAGTGATTCCGATTCGCTCATGCCAATTGCAGGTGGTATTTACACTGTTTCTATAACAGACACCTTGGGATGTATAGGGATAGATTCTTTCGAAGTAAAAGAGCCTTTACCTATACAAATAGAGTTAGCAAGTGTGGAAGATGTAAGTTGTTATGGTGAGAATGATGGGTCCATAACAGTAGAAGTGTCAGGTGGTGGATCTTCTTATTCATACAACTGGAGTAATGGGCAAATAGACGATCGAGCAGAACTACTAAGTGCTGGTTCTTATGACTTAACCGTAATGGATAACAATGGATGTCAAGATTCTCTCTTATCCATCCCCCTTTTACAGCCAGATTCTTTAAGTGTTTCAGTCGTGTCAATAGAAGAAGAATTATGCTCATCATCCAATGGTTCTATTGATTTACACATTAACGGAGGTACACTACCTTATTCGTATCAATGGAGCAATGATAGCATCTCACAAGATCTCCTCGATGTATCTTCAGGGGTATACGATGTGATGATTTTGGATCGGAATAATTGCCAAATACAAGTTACAGAATTAGCTATACCGAAAATAGATAGCACACTTGAATTTGACTTGCTAGACCTTTCTAATGTGAGTTGTTCTGGTTTTTCAGATGGGACATTTAGTTACCAAATTAACGGATTAACAGCCTTTCCTTTATCGATACAGATGAACGATGAATTCTCCGAGTATACAAGTGAATTGGTCTCAATTTCTAATGTTTCAGCAGGAGGATATATTATAAGTGGGATGGATGCTAATGGCTGCTTACTAGATACCATACAGATAGGCATTACAGAACCAGCCGAACTCCAAATCATTATTGAAGATTTAAGCACAGTATTATGTTCAGAAGAAGAAGGCTTTATTGATTTATCTATTCAAGGTGGAACAACTCCATATCAAATAGAATGGTCAACGGGAGACACAAGTATGATTCTTGATTCCATAGGACCTGGTTTTTATTCTGTAAACGTAATGGATGAGAATCTATGTATGGATAGCCTTTTAGATATAGAAATCCAAAACGCAAATCCCTTAGTTGAAGAACTTAGTTTGATCACTAATCCTTTGTGTGCAGGTGAGGCAAATGGGACGATTTTACTAGAATATAGTGGAGGTGAAGGAGAAATATTGTATGATTTTAATGGGGATATTCAAGATTCTTTCTTTGTTGAAAATCTTAGTGCTGGCACCTATACTGTTGTTGTTTTTGATTCCTCATTGTGTCAGGTAGATAGTCTTGAAATAGAATTAATAGATCCTGAAGCATTAGTTGTTACCTTAGACAGTATTAGACCTAGTTATTGTGGAAATAACAACGGGTACATAAGTTTGAATGTGGAAGGAGGAACAGGAGAATGGGATATAAATTGGTCAGGTAGTATAAGTGGAGACAGCATAGTGGCTGATAATGTTGAGGAAGGATTATATGATGTTGTCATACTGGATGACAATGGATGTGCAGCAGGAATTGAAAACATTGAGATAGTACATATAGAAAAACAATTAGATATTGAAAATTTGATTGTGGATAGCACGAGCTGTTTTAACATCAACAATGGTAAAATCATATATGATCTTGTCGGTGATTTTGCAATGCCCATCGAAACAACATTAAATGATAGTGTGTATGTATATGCTAATGGATTTATTAATAACGTAGGCCAAGGCATATACGATTTAATCATTCAAGATGCAGTGGGATGTGAAGTAGAAGTAAATAACATTCAAGTTCTTTCGCCGTCTGAAATCACGTATTCATATGATATCCTAACGCCTATTATTTGCCATGATGATACGACAGGAGTGATATTTATAGATGCTGATGGAGGAACAGGTTCATTGGATTATTTATGGGATAATAATGATGACGGACAGATGATTGAAAATTTGGGACCAGGATATTACCGCTGTGCTATTGTTGATGAACGCAATTGTGTTCAGTTTACGGATAGTATTTATCTTTTTAATCCGGATACACTCATTATTGATATCGATATTCTGAATGCAACAAATGGTGAAAATAATGGTGCGATCTATGTAAATGCTATGGGAGGAGTTATGCCTTATACATTTAATTGGAATTTTGATTTACCTCCTAGTGCGGATACTATAGAATTTTTGACAGAAAGCGACTGGGAATTGAATTTTGTAGATGCGCACGGTTGCATGTTTGATACCACCTTCATGGTGAAGAACATCGTACATACAGATGATTTCAACTTACATGATATTCAATTATTCCCGAATCCTACAGCTG